>JBBQRJ010000125.1:0-11259 GCA_038214955.1 Aggregatilineales bacterium
CTTGGGTTTCGTTCGGTTTTAGAGTCACATGTGCCATATTGAGCCATCACCTCCTTTCGTTAAAGATTTAGAAAATTCCGATGCAATCTAGCTATTGTACCGGATCAGCTACTTCAACGCTACCGTTAGCTTCGGGCTGTGGCTCGACAACACTGCTTGTTTCCGGCTGTGCTTCGACGCTTTCAGTCACTTCGGGCTGTGCTTCGACAACACTGCTTGTTTCCGGCTGTGCTTCGATGCTTTCAGTCACTTCGGGCTGTGCTTCGATGCTTTCGGTTTCTTGGGGCGGCGCTTCGATGCTTTCGGTGACTTCAGGCAGCGCATCCACGATCACAACCGTGTCGGGTGCATCAGCTTTAGCCTTAGCAAAACGCTGCTTGTCCTCGTCGGTAACTTCCTTGAGGCTCAAGCCAAGGCGCTGCTTCTCGGCTTCAATGCTGATCACACGCATAACTAGATGCTGACCTTCATGCACGACCAGCGACGGGTCTTCCGGCGGGGGTTCGGCAATCTGGCTGGTGTGGAGCAGGGCTTCGATGCCCGGATCGAGGCTGACAAACGCGCCAAACTGCGTCACGCGGGAGACAATGCCTTCGACCAACTGCCCAACATGGTACAGTTCTTCGACTGCTGCCCACGGGTTTTGTTGCAGGCGCTTGAGGCTTAAGCCAATGCGCTTGCCTTCGGCGTCGAGGCGCAGAATGTAAACTTCAACCTCATCGCCTACCTTCAAGACTTCGCGGGGGTGATTCACGCGATGCCACGCCAGTTCTGAAATGTGGATCAGCCCGTCTGCGCCACCGAGATCAACGAATGCGCCAAAGTCACGCAAGCCGCTGACCACGCCCTTACGGACTTCGCCTTCGCGCAGTTGGTCGAGCAGAACTTCCTTGCGAGCTTCACGGTTGCCACGATTGGCGTCACGCTGGCTAAAGACCAGACGGCGGCGCTTGCGGTTGACTTCAATCACCTTCATGCTGACGGGTGTCCCGACAAGGCGCATCATCCGTATTTTGCGATCATCTTCGCTCAAACCACGCGGCAGATCAAGCACATGGCTGGCGGGAACAAAGCCGCGCAGGTTGCCGAACGGGACGATCAAGCCGCCGCGATTGGCTTCTGCAACAACGCCTTCCCATACACCTTCCGTCGCCATCAGTTCTTCAGCAAGTTTCCAGTCTACCGTTTGCTGTGCTTGCGACACGGACAGCAGCAGGTTGCCATCATCATCTTCGACGCGCAAAATCATAATTTCGATTTCTGCACCAATGGTGAAGTTGTCGATGTCAACGTTCATACGCTCTAAATCTTTGCGCTGAACAATGCCGTCACGCTTCATACCGTCAATACCAACGATCAAGCCCTGTGTATCGATGGCAACAATAACGCCAGATACAAGGTCGCCGCGCTCGAATTCTTCCTCAGGAAAGGAAGCCTCTAAAAGTGCAGCAAAATCCATCTCTTGCTCAGTGAACATAAATATCCCCCCAACGATGTGTACGATTTGTGGAAATGGGCAAAAAAAAACCCGGCTAACCCAAACGCAAAGGGTTGAGTTCCCGAGTCCTATTTGCGGTTCTAGCTGAGTGTGCGTACAAAAATGTCACAGCGGGTCGGTGCATCGCCCGAACCGCGTCCCCTTTCCTTAAAGTCGCGGGGATTATAGGTTGTTCAGGGAGACTTGTCAACGGGAAGTTTAAGAGACTTTCTTAAGTAACCTGAGTTTCGGATAGACCCCACCCCCGACCCCTCCCCGAATTCAGGGAGGGGAGCAAACAAACTTCTCGCTCGTCAGTTTATATGGCAGAAGGGTTTAAGCTGAGGGAAGAAAAAGCTATCCAAAACTCAGGTTAAGTAGAAAGCGAAAGACCCCACTTTAAGGGCGGGGTCTTTCTAAAAGAGCGACTTGCTATAAAGTCTAGAGGGTGTTGATGATGTTCGAGAAGATGTTGCCAATCGCCGGCCCGAGCAGAGCAAGGATGACGATAACTACAACTGCGACGAGGACGAGGATGAGTGCGTACTCAACCAAGCCTTGGCCTTCTTCACGCGGTTGATACAACATTGTGGGTTTCTCCTGCGTGCATAAAGAACGATAAAGTGACTCTAACATGACTTTAGTAAGCCCGTCAATTGAGAATTACGCTAAAGGCTTAACATTGTACAGTTTTCACAGAACTAAATCGTGATCATCTTCCTGTTTTTAAGCTGATGTGCTTCTTTTGACAATCCCTTCACCTGCTCTTAAAATTTCTCCATTGTCCGCACGTTAAATAAACATCTTTCTTTACAGGAGTGGCTCGCATTATGAAAGAGTATACTACTGACAAACTTCGCAATGTCGCCCTTGTCGGTCATCAAGGCAGCGGCAAAACCACGCTCGTTGAAGCCCTATTGTTCAATACGGGGGCGGTGAACCGGTTAGGCAAGATCGAAGAGAAGAACACGGTTTCTGATTGGGAAGATGAAGAAAAAGAACGCGGGATTTCACTTTCAACCGCGCTTGTCCCCGTTGAATTTGATAACCATAAGATCAATGTGTTAGACAGCCCCGGTTACACCGATTTTCAAGGTGAAGTCAAGAACGCTATTCGTGTCGCAGACTCGGTGATTGTCGTACTCGATGCCGTGTCCGGCGTTGAAGTGGGTACACAGTTGGCATGGGAATATGCCGAAGCGTATCAACAGCCGATTGTTGTGGTGATCAATAAATTAGATCGTGAAAATGCCAGTTTCGAGCGCACGATGGACAGCTTGCGCCAGAATTTCCCCGAATACAAATTTATCCCCGTCATGATCCCGATTGGCGAAGAAGCGAATTTTAAAGGCGTGATCAATTTGATCACCTTGAAAGCCTACATGGGCGCGGGTGCTGACCGATCTGATTTGCCCGCCGATATGGAAGCAGCGGCAAAAGCGGCGCATACGGTTCTGGTCGAAGCGGCTGCGGAAGCCGACGATAAACTTATCGAGAAGTATTTCAATGAGGGCGACCTCTCATTTGAAGAAATCCGCGACGGGATGCGTAAAGCCGCCCGTGATGCCTACTTAAAGACCGTTCCGGTGTTCGTCACATCAGGCGCGAAAAATATTGGTACGATCCCTCTACTAGAGGCGATGGTCGTGTATGTTTCGCCACCCTCTGAACGCCGCGTGCAGGTGATTGCGCCCGAAAGCGGAGAAAAAACGTTCATGTATGCACCGCAGAGCGATTCGGGTACGCTGGCGGCGTATGTCTTCAAGACGAGCAATGATCGTTTCGTCGGCACGTTGAACTATTTTCGTATTTTCTCCGGTACGTTGGGGAACGACAGCCGCCCCTACAATGCGGCGCGAAATGTCGAAGAACGCTTTAACTCGCTGATGATTTTGCGCGGGAAAGAACAGATCGCTACGACGCTGCTGCACTGCGGCGATATTGGAGTGGTCGCCAAACTGACTCACACGAAAACGGGCGATACCTTTAGCAGCAAAGAGAACCCGCTCCAGATTAGTAAGCCGGAATTTCCCGATCCGCTGTATACCGTTGCGCTCAACCCGCGCACGCAAGCCGACAGCGCCAAAATGGGTACGATGCTCACCAGCCTATGCGAAGCCGACCCCACACTGCGCTGGCGTCAAGACCCGGACATCAAGCAGACGATTCTGGAAGGCATGGGCGAAGCACATATCAATGTGAGCCTTGCGCGTGCGGAAAAACTCGGCGTAGGTATTGATACGTTTGTGCCGAAAGTGCCGTACAAAGAAACGGTCATGAAGTCGGGGACAGCCACCTATCGCCATAAGAAACAGACGGGCGGCGCGGGGCAGTTTGGCGAAGTCTCGATGCGTGTTGAGCCGAACCACGAAAGCGCCTACGAATTCAAATGGGAAGTGGTCGGCGGCGCGGTGTCCCGCTCGTATGAACCCGCTATCGAGAAGGGGATTAGCGCGGTACTGGATCGCGGCGTCCTCGCGGGCTTCCCGATTGTCAACGTGCGGGCGGCGGTCACGGATGGTAAAGAACACCCTGTCGATTCCAAAGATATTGCGTTCCAAACGGCAGGGCGTGAAGCCTTCAAAGAGGCATTCTTAGCGGGACAGCCGATTTTGCTAGAGCCGATCATGGACGTAAAAATCACTGTGCCAGAGTCGATGATGGGTGATATTCTTGGCGATTTGAACACGCGGCGGGGTCGCGTGCAGGGCATGGATACAGTCGGCAGCAAGAGTATCGTCACGGCGCAAGTGCCGCAAGCAGAGATAATGCGCTACGGCAACGATTTACGCTCTATGACAGGCGGACGCGGCATCTACACGATTTCGTTGAGCCATTATGACACCGTGCCGTCAAATGTGGCACAACCGATCATCGCGGCGCACAAAGCAGAAGAAGCCGCCGCGCATTCTTAAAAAAGTTCGCCTCACCCCCTAGCCCCCTCTCCGCTCGGAGAGGGGGAATCTCGAACGTTTTTGAAGTCCCCTCTCACTTGGGAGAGGGGATTTAGGGGTGAGGCTATTGTGAGGAGGAGAAAACATGTACGGATTGTTTGGAAAGATGAAGGCGCACCCCGATCAACGGGATGCGCTCATTGGACATTTGCTGCACGCCGCCGATTTACTGCGTGACCTCGACGGCTGTTATCAGTACATCATAGGCAGCGATCTGCAAGACGCGGACGGAATCTGGGTCAGCGAAGTGTGGCGGAGTCAAGCCGATCATCAAGACTCGCTCACCCATGATGCCGTCAAATCGCTGATCGCCGTCGCCCGTCCGTTAATTGCTGATATGCCGCTGCACTACGAATACACGCCGCTCGGTGGTAAAGGACTTCACTCCGGTTGAGTCGCGGTAATGACGGGTAGATCGATTTCGGCAGGAACAGCCGCTTTGCCCGCAATTTCCAGCATACGCACCCGATCCACCACTTCGTTTTTCATGAGTTCAATTGCCAGCGCATCCAACTTGTCGCGGTTTGCCTCAAGCAGAGTTTTGGTCTGCGCGTAGGCTTCCTCGATCATGCGATGCACTTCCGAATCGATCACAGCGGCAGTTTCTTCGCTGTAGGTGCGTCCCTGTGACATGGAATAGCCTAAGAACGGCTGACGCTCGTCCTCGCCATAGTTGACGTGACCCATACGTTCGCTCATGCCGAACTGCGCGACCATGCGCCGCGCTATCGACGTGACACGCTTGAGGTCATTCGATGCGCCGGTGGTAATATCGCCAATGACGATTTCTTCTGCGGCACGCCCGCCCAACATGACCAGCATGGTCGCTTGTAGATAGCGCCGCGAGTAGTTGCGCCGATCATCTTCGGGGAGGCTGGCAGTAACGCCGAGCGCCTGTCCACGCGGCACAATCGTCACTTTGAATACCGGATCAGCGCCGGGGGTGAGCGTGGCGACCAGCGCGTGTCCGCCCTCGTGATAAGCGACGACGCGGCGTTCTTCTTCATTCGCCAGCGGCGGACTCATTGTGCCTAACACAATGCGATCAAACGCTTCCAGAAAATCGTTTTGCGTAATGCGGCGGCGATTATTGCGGGCGGCGGTCAGCGCGGCTTCGTTGGCAAGGTTGGCGATGTCTGCGCCGCTAAATCCGATGGTCGCCTTTGCCAAGCTGACAATATCCACCACTTCGTCAAGCGGTTTGCCGCGCACATGCACGCGCAAAATATCCTCGCGTCCTTTGCGGTCAGGGAGTGCGACGGTGACTTGACGGTCAAAACGTCCGGGACGCAGCAGCGCGGGATCAAGCACATCGGGGCGGTTGGTCGCCGCCATGACGATCACGCTTTCGGTACGGTCAAAGCCGTCCATTTCGGCAAGCATCTGGTTGAGCGTTTGCTCACGTTCATCGTTGCCGCCGCCCATGCCCGCGCCACGCTGACGCCCTACCGCGTCGATTTCGTCAATGAAGACGATGCTCGGCGCAGCGGCTTTCGCCTTCGTAAATAGATCACGCACACGGGACGCGCCCACGCCGACGAACATCTCTACGAATTCAGAGGCGGCAATGCTGAAAAAGGCGACTCCCGCCTCACCTGCAACGGCACGCGCCAACAGCGTTTTACCCGTGCCGGGAGGACCTACCAGCAGTACGCCGCGTGGGATTCTTGCCCCTAGCGCGATGTATTTGTCCGGTTCTTTGAGGAAGTCTACGATTTCGACCAGTTCGGCTTTCGCAGATTCTTGTCCGGCGACATCCGTAAACGTGATCGCGGGTTTTTCGGCGTTATACTCGCGGGCTTTGGTTTGCCCGAAGCCAAATACACCGCCCATTTGTCGTTGTGACCGCCGCGCTTGCCAGAGGAAGAAACCCAACAGCAGCAGCACGGGCAAAAAGTTCCACAGCAGCGCGAGAATCGGGTTAGGCTGCTCAATTTGTCCGACGATCAGCACATTGTTTGCGCGGAGCGTTTCGATCAACTGCGGATCATCAACGGGCGGCAGCGTCGATGTGAAGGTTGTGCTGGTTCGCTGTTCAATCCCTTGAGTGAGCAAAGGCGATCCGTTTGGCGGGAAAGTCACCGCCTCGTTGAAGCGCCCGCGTATTTCGGTTTCTTGCAAAACCACTTCTGCAACATTGCTATCGACTACCTGATCGTAAACGATGGAGTAGGGTAGCTCAATCGGTTGATCGGACGTGCCTAGCCTCATGTCTGGTACGCGAAGAATTGTCCAAAGCAGGAGCAGCCCGACGAAAACTAGCCATATCAAATTCGGAGAGAGGAAACGCGGGCGGCGTGGAGGCTCGCCCGGTTTGCCCCCTTCGGGTTTTTTGTCTCGGTTTGGTGAAAACATCACACGTCCTCTCAGTTCTAATCAGGAAATGTTACCCTGAACTCATTAGAGGCGCGTAAATATTTCTTTCAATGCGGGATAAAGACCCCTGTAATTAGAGTATGCACGCTCATAATCGCCGCGCTGATCGCTGGTCGTTACAGCATCTCCGGTCTTGATCGCCGTATTTGCAGCCGTTTTCACGTCAGGGAACACGCCCGCGCCGACTGCCGCCAATAATGCCGCGCCATATGCAGCGCCTTCCGTCGAATTGGTGGTGACGAGCGTTGCGCCCAACACATCAGCGATGATTTGCCGCCACAGCCGACTTTTCGCGCCGCCGCCGCTCACACGGATTTCAAGGTCTGGCGGCAAGTTGGCATTTTCCATCAACTTGAAGCAGTCGTTTAAGCTAAACGCCACGCCTTCTAAGACAGCCCGCGTCATGTGCGCCCGCGTGTGACGGGTTGTTAAACCGACGAATGCGCCGCGTGCCAGCGGGTCAGGGTAGGGTGTGCGTTCGCCGCTCAAGTACGGCAAAAAGATCAAGCCGTCGCTCCCCGGCGCGATGTCTGCGGCGGGGCGCAAAAGATCATCAAACGAAACATCATGGGCTAAGGTGTCGTGATACCACTGCAAACTGCCCGCCGCGCTCAAAGTGACGCCCATAAAATGCCAGCGTCCCGGCACGGAGTGACCGAAGGCATGGAGTCGCCCCTGTGGTTCGTAGCTATATTGGCTGAGAGGCGCAAACACCACGCCCGATGTCCCGACCACCAGCGACACGACACCGGGATCGATTGCGCCGACGCCCACCGCGCCCGCTGCTTGATCGCCGCCGCCGCCCACTACCGGAGTCCCGGCTTTTAAGCCCGTGAGTTCTGCCGCCGCCGCGCTGATCACGCCTGTCACGTCTGAACCTTCGCAGAGAGTCGGCATCCACGCCGACGGAATATTGAGCGCGTCCAGCACATCGCTTGACCAGCGCCGATTCGCCACATCCAACAGCAGCGTGCCGGATGCTTCGGCAATGTCCATCGCGTAATCGTCCGTCAGTTGATAGCGAATGTAATCTTTCGGCAAAAGCATATGGGCGGCGCGGGCATACACATCCGGTTCATGTTCGCGCACCCACAAAATTTTCGGCGCGGTGAATCCGGTCAAGGCGCGGTTGCCTGTCAACTGAATCAAGCGATCAAAGCCGACGCGCTGCGTGATCTCATCGCATTGGGCTTGCGTTCGCTGGTCGTTCCACAAAATTGCTGGACGTAAAACGTTTCCCGCCGCATCCATCAATACTAAACCGTGCATTTGTCCGGTTAAGCCGATAGCAAGAATCGACTCGCCCGTAATGCCTGTTTCCTCTAGCACGCCGCGAATAGATGCGACGATTCCCTCCCACCAATCAGCAGGGTTTTGTTCGCTCCACAGGGGTTTGGGGGTGCTAATGGGTTGTGGCGTGGTGTGCGAAGCGATCACCGTGCCGCGCTCGTCAATGAGCAGGGCTTTTGCGCCCGTTGTACTAATGTCTAAACCAAGCAAGTAAGCCATGCAGCCTCTCCAAGTAGACAGGGAAATTTCTCTAAATTCTATCTGGTGGACTAGGTGGTTTGCTATAGCAATTCGTCTATAATGAGACTAATAGAAGCGAAGGATGCAAATGTGATGACGCAGGACGACAAACGCCCTCTGTCGGATGATCGGACAATTCCGACCCGGAGTGCAGGACGTGAGCGCCTATTTCTAGAGACGCCCGTCGATCCTATTCCCCCAGACGCCAAACCATCCCCCTGGTTTTTGGAGTCTTATTTTCGTGCAGAAGCTGATGTAAACCGTGAGTTGGCGCTTCGATTCCCAAGTATGCCCGTCATGTCAACGATTCACTTCCGCACAGTGGGCGAAAAGTTGAAATCGCATTTGGCAACCATTTCGACACAAGATGGGGCAGCCAGCATGATCACCGAAATTGACCCCCCGTCAAAGGCGGTATGTTTCACCTACGTATTAAATTCGATGCTGGCGTATCGCTTCACGCTGGACAAACTGAACGATAAAGATCGGGTTCAGTGGTTGCAAGAAATGCGGACGGAACGCGGGGAAACGGCTTTCTTGTGGGATCAAGCCCGCTGGGATCACGATTATTTGATCGGCGTTTCATTCAAACATTACACGAACTTATTTGCTTTCTCACCGCTGCATGTTGAAGCGGGTGTGCGTTTGACCTCTGATGTGTCGCACAAACTGCTCAACTGGCTGGAAGGCTTCTGGAAAGTCGATTTGCAAAACGACAGTACCCCGTCTGCGCTGCCCTGGTGACAAATACAGGCGGACGGCATGTATGCCGTCCCTACAAAACGGTTCTTGTGTAGGGACGCCCAATGGGGCATACGTTTCTTATGGGAGCCATGACGGACGTGCCGTTGCACGTCCCTACGGGAATCGGTTTATTTGTGACATTGTACCGCGCAATATTGCCTCTGTGATCTCTGCGCCCTCTGTGGTTAACTCTTTTCTTTAAATGGGTGAGGTCGAGATGAACAGACTTGCGAACGAAACCAGTCCGTATTTGAAGCAGCACGCCGATAACCCTGTTGATTGGTATCCCTGGGGGAACGAGGCATTTGAGCGGGCGAAGGCAGAAGACAAGCCGATTGTATTGAGCGTGGGTTACAGCGCGTGCCATTGGTGTCATGTGATGGCGCACGAAAGTTTTGAAGATGAACCGACTGCCAAGATCATGAACGACCTGTTTGTGAGCATCAAGGTAGATCGGGAAGAACGCCCCGATGTTGATGATATTTACATGCAAGCTGTCCAAATGATGACAGGTCACGGCGGTTGGCCCATGACCGTGTTCCTCACGCCGGAAGGCAAACCCTTTTACGGCGGTACCTACTTCCCGCGTGAACCTCGCTATGGGATGCCGTCGTTTCAGCAGGTGCTGGAAGGCGTGACTGATGCGTATCGCAACCGCCGCCCAGAACTCGAAAAAATGGCAAACGAACTGGCGCTGTCACTCAACCGCGAAAAAATGGCGATTGGCGGCACGGCAAGCGACCTCAACAACGATTTGCTGGAATCGGCGCGAAACAAACTCACACAAACCTTTGACAAAATGCATGGCGGATTCGGGCAATCGCCAAAATTCCCACAGCCGATGAACCTTGAATTTTTGCTGCGTTATTACGTTCGCACGGGAGACGCTGAGGCGCTCAACGTGGCGACTTTCACCCTCAAGAAGATGGCACGCGGCGGCATGTACGATCAGCTTGGCGGGGGATTTCACCGCTACAGCGTTGATGCGATCTGGCTTGTGCCGCACTTCGAGAAAATGCTGTACGACAACGCCCAACTGAGCCGCGTTTATCTGCACGCCTACCAGATCACCGGGGATGCGTTCTTCAAGGCGATTGCCGAAGAAATCTACGATTATGTGCTGCGCGAAATGACCTCCTCTGAAGGCGGGTTTTACAGCGCCACCGATGCGGACAGCGAAGGCGAAGAAGGCAAGTTCTTTGTGTGGAGCAAAGCCGAACTCGAAGAATTGCTAGGGGAGAATGCCCGAATTGCGATTGAGGTTTGGGGTGTGTCTACCAAAGGCAATTTTGAGGGACACAATATTCTCTACGTGCCGAATGAGGATCAAATCGCGGCGGAACGACTCGGCTTGAGCGTCGATGAATTACAAGCGAAGCTGACCGCGATCAAAGATAAGCTGTACGCCGCACGGACTCAGCGCGTGCATCCCGGCTTGGACGACAAAATCCTCACCGCATGGAACGGCTTGATGCTTGCCAGTTTGAGCGAGGCGGCACGGGTGCTGGATCGGGCTGATTACCGCGAGGCGGCGCTCCGCAATGCAACCTTCCTGCGCGATCATCTGCTCACGGATGGGGATCGCGTTCTTCGCACCTACAACGACGGCAAGGCGAAGATCAACGGCTATTTAGAGGATTACGCCAACCTGATCGACGGGCTGATCGAACTGTACCAGACCACGTTTGATGAAAATTGGTTCGCGCTGGCACGCCGTTTGACCGACTCGGCGTTGAAGCATTTCCGCGCTGATGATGGTGGTTTCTTCGACACAAGCGATGATGCCGAGACGTTGATCACGCGCCCGCGTGCGCTGCAAGACAATGTAACGCCTTCCGGTAGCTCGATGCTTGCGCGGAATCTGCTGCGATTGGTCGCATACACGGGGGAAGGCGATTACGACGAGGCGGCGCGTAAATCGTTGAGTATCCTCACGGCGGCAATGCGCGAGTATCCGCAGGCGTTTGGCGAGGCATTGAGCGCGGTAGAACTGATCGCGGCGGGTGTGATCGAGGTGGCGATTGTGGGCGATCCGACAGCCGCAAAATCGCTGTTGGACGCGGTGCAAAAACCCTATCGCCCGAACGCGATCACGGCGCTGGCGCGGGAAAATGTTGACGGCGAGGCGGCGATCCCGCTGTTGAGCTACCGCACGCAGCGCGGCGGGTTGCCAACGGC
>JBBQRJ010000126.1:0-11250 GCA_038214955.1 Aggregatilineales bacterium
GAGGAGGGGAGCAAGCAGACTCCTGTTTGCGCCCTCCCCTGAATTCGGGGGAGGGAGGCGAGCGCAGCGAGCGGGGTGGGGGTCAAACTGACACCCTGCGTAAGGTGGGTAACTAGAATCAAAAGCGCCCGGTAGTTTACCGGGCGCTCATGATGAACTGGGGTTGTCAGATAGAACTGTTCCCGTACACGCTTTAGTTAGGGGTGACAGGCACTTCCGGGTCTTTACCATCAAGGTCAAACGACCCCTTCTTGTCAATCCCGACCAATACACTCGACATTACTACAGCGACCATCAGGATTCGTGTTACGCGCTTCATGATTATTTGTTCCCCCGTCAAAGGACGGTTATGAATGAGATGATGTTTAGAGAATACGCCAGAACCACGCGGCGATCTTCCGTACAGCGGCGTAATTCTCGCTGCATCTTTTCGCTTAAACGTTTAACCCGCCGACAGGCGGGTGAGAATGAGACTGAAGATCGGGGAGTGATCGTTCTAAAGGCGGACATGAAAACCGATTGATCAGTACGGTGGCAAATTGCTGATCAGTTCATCAAACTTCGCCGCACGGTGATCATAGGTATGATGCGCGTAAACGTGCGCTTGCGCCCGCCGCGCTAACGCCTCTCGTTCGGCATCGTGCGCCAGAATATACGCCAGCTTATCGCGCAAATCTGCTATGTCTTTATACATGAGGATGGTCGCGCCGCCATCCCCATCAGGAAACCACTGCCGCGTCCCCGGTAAATCCTCTGCGATCTGGCAAATGCCCGCGCCCGCCACCTCAAACAGGCGCAGATTGCCGCCGTAATGCACAAAATCGCCGTGTGTGTTAAAGCACACTTTCGAGGCGGTCAAAATGCGCTGCATTTCCTCGCCCAACGCCTTACCGCGCACAAACGGACGCAGACTGGCGGGAACATCATGCACACTCCAGATGCCGAGATCAAAATCGCGCAGGGCTTCAAGGGCTTGCACGCGGCGGCTGTACAGGTGATCTGGCACGAGCGTTCCCACAAACGCGATGTCACAGGCATAACGGCGGCGCTCGTCGTCGGTCAGCGTATAAGGGTGATGAAAATCGGGATCACAGGCTGAAAGGGGCAAACATTCCATGCGTTTCGCGCCCAATTCCAGCCATTGAATCCCGTGATAGTAGTCGCTGGCGAGGACGAGATCGTACAGGCGGGCGGAAGCGCGATCTATCGGGTGAGAGAATACTATCGGGGATGTGCCGCACGCATAGACCAGCTTGCAGCCGACCTCACGCTGAATCGCCGCCAGCGTATCCGGCAAAATGACCGTGTTATCCCCCACCATCCACAGCACATCAGGGCGAAACTGCCGCGCTTTGTCGATCAAGCCTGCATTTTTGCGCCTCACATCCGGGTTGATCGTGGGCGGTATGCGGTTGATCGCCGCGTTGATCAACTTACCGGGAGTGATGCGTTCGCTGTGCTTCTGCGTCGTGCGGATCGGCAAGTTGCGCCAATAGACATCGAGCCTATGCCCGCGCTTGATGAGCGCCTTCTCCCAGAAATGCTGTGCCATGCTCGGCGGGAAGATCGGCGGCGCGACTCCCGGCGGGATGTTGGCGACAGCCGCGTGAAGTGCTTCGGGATGATGGAGCGAGGCGACGAACAGAATTTTCATAAACCAACCAAACGATTGTAGGGACGCGATAAATCATGTCCGTTTCAGACACATCAGCGCCGTTATACCCGTTAGATCGCTGTGTGACAAGATGATCTGCTTGACAATACCATACGGTATGGTATGCTTTAAACCATACTGTCCAGTATGGAAAGGTTGCTATGGCACGAAAATCGAAACGTGATTGGCTGCTTGAAGGCGTGCAAATGATCGCGGCGTTGGGCGCAGATCACCTAACGATTGACGCACTGACTCAGCGTATGGGCGTGACCAAAGGCTCGTTTTATCACCATTTCGCCAACTACGATGCTTTCATTGAAGCGATACTGGCGTTCTGGGAAGAAGAAGGCGCGTTAAACATCATCCAACACCTAGAGAAGCTGCCGACGGCACACGAAAGACTCGTCCGGCTGCTCGACATCACCACCGCCGATCCCTATGCCGAAGAAATTGCGTTCCGCGCATGGGCATTGCAAAACCCGCTGGTCAAAGTGGTGCAAACGCGCATTGATGAGGAACGCATCGGTTATCTGCAAGCCTTGTGCCGCGAACTCGTCCCCGATGGCGAAAGGGCGAATCGCATGGCGCAGTTGCTCTATTTGACCTATGTGGGCGGGCAGCAAATCGGGCTTGACCGACAGGCAATTCAAACGCTCTACCGGGAAATCATGCAGCTTTATATGGAGTCAACCTAATGCAGCTTCCAGCCGAACTACAATCGATTGCCGAACTTCGCCAGCTTGCCCAGACCGCCGATCATATTGATGTGAAAGTGGTCGAAGGCGATAACACCTTCCGCGAGTTTATTGCGGGACTCATGAATTTTTCTCCCGGTTGGATCAAGGCGCTGTACCGTGTGCGTTGGGCATTCGTTCGCGTGTTGGGGATGAAACAGAACGGTATTCCCAAATCGCCGGGGATGCGCCCCGAAAATGTTCCCATGCGGAGCGGCGAAAAAGCCGCCTTCTTCAAAGTCGATTACGCCCAACCGGATCACTTCTGGATTGTGTCTGCAAAGGAAGCGCATTTGACGGCTTATCTTGGCGTCGTCATGCAACCGCTACAGGGGGGCAAACGGCGCTTTCACGTCATCACGATTGTGAAGTATCACCGCTGGACAGGTCCCGTGTATTTCAACCTCATTCGCCCGTTTCATCATCTGGTCGTCAACAGCATGGCACGGGCGGCGCTGCGCTATCAGGCAAGTTAACAACGTAGGCGGCATGGCGACGCGCTGTTCTCTTGACAGTCAACCCAAAGCATAGTAGCGTTTAGGCGTCTAACAATTCGGGTTACGCGCATGAACGACATCCAGGACAGTATCGGCTATTTGCTCGCACAATTATGCAAAACACATCGCTACGCCGTCGATGCCAGCCTCAACGAAATTGGCTTGCATGTGGGTCAAGAGATGATCCTCACGCGCCTCTGGGAACAGGACGGTCAGTCGCAGACTCAGCTTGCCGGTGTGATGTGCGTCGAACCGCCGACGGTCACGAAAATGCTGTCGCGCATGGAGCGAGTCGGCTTAGTAGAACGCCGATCTGACCCCGCCGATGCGCGTGTGTCTCGCGTGTTCTTGACCGATGAAAGCCGCCGCCTACAAACCCATGTTGGCGCGGTATGGGGATCGCTTGAGGCGAAAATGCTATGTGGCTTGACTGACGATGAGCAAGCGATGCTGAAAAATCTGCTGGCGCGACTGCTAGAGAATTTGCAGACGGAGTAGACCCCGCCCCCTGTCCCTCCCCGAATTCAGGGAGGGGAGCAAACAAAAGCCCTTATATGGGGTTGATCTCTAGAAAAACCTTGATTTTAGACTCCGCCTCATTTACGCTGATCCCGTCACGCTCCCAATCCCAATCCGCCGGAACGCCCGCCGCGACTCCCCGCTGAGAGACAGCAGCAGGTTTCCACAACGCAATTGACTGAGGGGAGAACGGCGCGTAACGCTTGGGATCGGTGGGTCCCAAAATCATGACCGTTTTCGCGCCCGCCGCCGCCGCTAAATGCGTCAAGCCTGTGTCATTGCCCATATACACCTGTGATCCATGCGCTAAGGTCGCCATCTCGCGGAAGGTCAGCACCCCGACGAACGTTTCAGCGGTTTGATCTAACCGTGCTGTCACCGCATCGACCAGCGGTTGATCCTCTTTTCCGGCGATCACAATCACGCGGGCATTGATCGCTTTGCGGATACGGTTGGCAAGGTCAGCCAGTTTTTCCGGTGGGTAGCGTTTGATGTCCATCGTCATGCCGGGATTACGCCCGCCCGCCGGATTGATCACTATGTACCGTTGATCACTTCGGCGCGACTCCCCGACTGGCACATTTGCCCAACAATTCGCCGTGTCGAGTCCTAACACCCGTGCCACATCGAGATAGATTTCTGCTTCATGCCGCACCACCAGCGGATCAATGGGCGCACGGATGTTATAGCCGAAGCCCCGCCCCGCGCTGTCAAGTCCAGCACGAAACGGAATCCCCGACAGCCATACAGCGAGGCTCATCAAGGGGGAACGCACGAGCGACACGGCGAGATCAAAGCGCCCCGCCCGTAGCTGACTCACGAACGCCAGCAGCGAACTCAGCGAATAGACAGGGAGTGCCTGATCCCCTGTATCAAGTAAATCGTCCAGCAAATTGTGACCTTCCAGCGCGGCGCGTGACCACTTCCCTACTGCCCATGTGATATGCACGTTCGGGTAAGCACGGCGCAGCGCACACAGAGTCGCCGTGCCAAGCACCACATCCCCGATGCAGCACGGCAGAATCAAGACGATACGGCGCGGGTTTGTGGGCGCGGGTCGTGTAGGCAAAATACGTGAGAGGTTGCGATACAGATTCATGGTGTGGAGTATAATGCAAAAGTAAGTACGAGTTAAAAGGTAAAAGTGGACGATGTTTTTACTTTTAACTTTCCCACTTTTAACTTTCAACTATGGTTATGAAAGGGCGAAAATCATGACTTGGCAAGAAATCCGCGAAAAGTATCCGAACTGCTGGGTGTTGGTCGAAGCGTTTGACGCGACTACCGAAAATGGGATGCGTGTTATCAATACATTGATCCCGTTGGGAGAGTTCGGAGACGACTACAAACCCGCATGGGATCGTTATAAAGCTCTTCACCAGCTTGCACGAGAGCGGGAGCTTTACGTTCTACATACTAATCGAGAAGAACTTAATATTGAAGTACTCGACGGTTTTGGACGAAAGCTGGCGGATGCCTACCAAAATACGCCTCATTGATCGGCTTCCAAGAATCGCCGTGACAATTCAAGCGAATGGGCAATCTATAACACTAGAAAATGTACTGATCGATACAGGATCAGTGACGACAGTATTCAAAACTGATCAACTTAGCCAAGTTGGTATTGGACTATTAGATAATGACATCGTGCATACGATGTATGGTATCGGTGGTCGGGAATTTGTGATTGCAAAACGGCTAGATACGCTGTATATCGGCGATTTAGTTGCAACTTTTTTTCCTATCCAAATGAGCGGGATGAGTTACGCGCCTGAATTGGATGGCATTATTGGATCGAATTTTCTACTGCAAACGGGTGCAATAATCGACTTTAAGGCGCTGGAAATTCGGCGCGGGTGAATCAAAAAGGGCAAACTTGCGCCCGCCCTCTTGATTACTTGCTATTCGTCGTCGGCGTAAGGATCGTCTGCCATACTCACGCCCTCACGCGGTTCCTGACCGAACACATCCATGAGGAAGTTTTCCATCTGCGATACCGTGTTCGCCCGCAGCACATAAATCGGTGTGCCGCGACGTTCCGCGTCGACAATCAGTTTGGGGCGGCGGCGATAGTAATTCTTCAGCGTGATGATCATATCCACTTGACCGGGATCATCCACCAGAGTCAGCGGTAAATGCAAACGCCGTGCCGCTTGCTGCAAGCGATTCCGTGCAACCCCATAGGCATAGACCACCATCGGCTTACCGCTGCGATTTTCAGCGGGCGTGCGTTCCGGCGGGCGATCATACACGGCGGGACTGCGCTCATACGAGTCGGAACGGTGACGTTCCTTGCCGTTGCGTGTGCTGCTTGGGCGTTCACCATTCACAACATTTGTACGGGTGTTCCGTTCGCTGATGGAGCGAACTTCCGGCTGCTGCTGTTCGATCATCACTTCGCCGTTTTCGTTGCGGTAGCGCACTTCGACAGGCAGCGGCTTTTCGCGCAAAATAGCGTCCACCGCCGCCGCCACATCTTCATGTACCACCATGCGATCTCGTGTTTGAATTTCAATCAGCACATCAAACGTAGGGGGCGCCCGGCGTTCTAGCACGGTCTTTTGCGTGCCGCGCCGCCGCGCTTCATCGTCGCCCAATGTGACCGCCTGAATGCCGCCCACTAAATCAGAGAGCGTCGGGTTGAGCAGCAGATTATCCAGCGCGTTACCGTGCGCCGTGCCGATCAACTGTACGCCGCGTTCGGCAATCGTGCGGGCAGCAGTTGCTTCTAGTTCTCGCCCGATCTCATCAATGACGATCACTTCGGGGTTGTGATTTTCAACCGCTTCGATCATCACCTCATGCTGGCGATCCGGGACGGATACCTGCATACGGCGGGCGCGTCCGACGGCAGGATGCGGCACATCGCCATCCCCGCCAATTTCGTTTGATGTGTCCACGATGATCACACGCTTGCTCTCGCCAAGCACGCGAGCAGCTTCACGCAGTGCCGTCGTTTTACCGACGCCGGGAGGACCCAACAACAAAATGTTCTGCCCCGACTCGATTAAATCTTGCAAAATGTCAATTGTGCCGTAGACTGCCCGTCCAACACGACAGGTTAAGCCCACGACTTCATGACGCCGATTGCGAATGGCAGAAATACGATGCAGCGTGCGTTCCATACCTGCACGGTTATCGGCGTCAAAAACACCGATTCCATCGACTATCGAGTCCAAATCGCCGCGTGTAACCTCATTTTCCGAAAGGGGAACTTCCCCAGTGGTAAACCGAGCAGTCGGGATACGTCCTAAGTCCAACACGACTTCGAGCAAATCCTCAGGATGACCTAACTCGTCCAATTTTAAATTGATGTGAGGGGGGAGTACGCGCTTGAGTTCATCTAGGTTGTCCGTAATGCGACGTTCCATAACCGGGGGGTTACTCTCCTTGATCTGTGATCGATTTAGAGACGGGGGTCGTGGGGGGACGCATTCCCGCTGGCACAACCTCTAACGCCTGTTTGAGCGGCGTGAAAGCCGCTTGACGGATGCCCGCAGCAATATGACGTACCATGAGGGCTTGCTGCTTGCACGACTCGAAGCCCAGTTCGGTCAGGGCTTCTTCCAGCCAGTCTTGAAAACGGCGGACACAGATATATACGGGTAATTTGTCTGCGCGGTTCACCCGTGCGATTGCGCCAGCGAGAATCGACGCGGCGCTGTGATAGGGAATATCGAGGTGCAGGAACGGCATCAAGTAAATTCCGGTTTTGCCTTCCGACACAGCGACATAGCCCTGAATGCGATCATTAACGCCGCGATACACAAAGCCCTGACTCTCGCCCGACGGTACGGCGACAGGCTGCACAAGACGCGGCACGATATTGCAGTACAAAAGCTGGACTTCCATTGCATCGCCATCTGTTTCGGGTTGCAGTTCGGCTGGCGTTACATCATTGGGTAATCCGATTCCGGCAGGTCGTTTCCACACTTCTTGACGGGCATACACCGCAAATCCGGCACTTCTTAGTGTGGTAAATAAGCGACTGTCTTCATCGACTTCCCCGGTGAGCATATGCGCCCCGCGTCGTCCGGCTTCAAACGCCATTGAATCGACGAGTTCAAGCCATGCGGTATCGGAGATCGTTTCGCTTAAATCAGGGGCGATATACAAGATTTGTGCCAGATGCTCGGCAGCTTTCAGGCGGAATTGTCCGGCGATCCGCTGTTGATCCACACGCCCTACCAATGTCACGACGTTGCGATGCAGCAGCAAATTGGTGAGCATGTGCTGGCTAATCACCTCGCGGGTGCAGGCGAGTTCGCTGTCAAGGATCGTCCCTTTTTCAACCAAACGTTGTATGACCGGAATATCCACCAGTTTTGCGACGCGAATATCTGACTCTGGCATAATTTTACCTAACTCTCGCTTCTCTGGCAACGATCACGGGCGCGGTCTTACTTGGCATTAAGCTGAAAATGATTATTCGCTACCCTAACTGTTATAACACGATTCGAGGCAAAACGATGTCCAGAGATTACACCACACTTCCCGCGAACCAGGTGCGGCGTTCAGACCGCGCTGTGTTTGATGAGGCATGGATCACCGAAATGCTCGCTCAAGCACCCATTGGCACGCTGGCAACCGTCAACGATGGGCAGCCATTCATCAACAATAATTTGTTCGTCTACGACTCACAGAATCATGCAATTTACACACATACAGCCCGTTTAGGGCGCACGCGCAGCAACGTCGATGGCGCAGAACGAGTCTGCTTTAGCGTCAGCGACATGGGACGCTTGCTCCCCGCAGATGAGGCGCTCGAATTTAGCGTCGAGTATTCGGGGGTGGTGATCTTCGGAAGCGTATCGGTGATCGAAGGGACAGACGCCGAACGCGCTTTACAGCTTTTGCTCGATAAATACTTCCCCCATTTGCAGTCGGGGCGCGACTACCGCCCGATCACGCTGGAAGAACTCAAGCGCACGAGCGTGTATCAAATCGACATCGAGTCATGGAGCGGCAAGAAAAAGTACGAAGCCCCCGATTTTCCCGGCGCATTCTTCTACAGGCAGCATGAACAAAACTGAGACACGCACACCCAGACGCGAATTTTTGGCAGGCGCACGGGCAATTATTCCCATGGAGGTTGGCGGGATCCCTTTCGGGGTAATCTTCGGGGCGTTGGCGGTTGCAGTGGGCATTTCACCGATGGGCGCTATGGGACTCTCGCTGCTGGTGTTCGCGGGTTCAGCCCAGTTCATCGGCGTGAATCTGGTCGCCAGCGGCGCGACGATCCCTATCATCATTCTGACGACGTTTGTGGTGAATCTGCGCCATGTTCTCTACAGTGTGACGCTTGCGCCATTCGTCAAGCATTTACCGCGCCGCTGGTTGGTGCTGCTAGGCTTTATGCTCACGGATGAAGCCTTTTTCACGGTGATCAACCGTTACAACCAACCGGATGAGTCGCCGTACAAGCACTGGTATTACTTGGGGTCGGCGTTGTCTATGTACATCACATGGCAAATCTCCACCCTCGTCGGGATTGTCGCCGCCAGCGCCGTTGACAGCGAACAGTTGGCGAACTTGGGACTGGATTTCACTTTAGTTGCAACGTTTATCGGCATGTTGATCCCGTCGATCAAAAACCGCCCGATGCTCGTGGCGGCAGTCGTGGGCGGCGTGGTCGCTGTACTGACGTACAACTTTCCGAACCAAGTCGGCTTGATCATCGCGGCGATCTGCGGCGTGGTGGCGGGCGTCCTCGCAGAAAGTCTGCAACCGGACGAAAAGAAAGAAGAAACAAATAAAGAAGAAGTGCTTAACGCAAAGGCGCAAAGACGCGAAGACGCAAAGTGATAAGGTTTATAGTTCACGGTTCACAGTTGACAGTGCAAACCATTTTTACTGTGAACTGTTAACTGTCTACTGATAACTTCTTTTGGAGTGTGTATGAATGAAGTGTTGTTGATTGGCGGTATGGCGCTGGTGACGTTCCTCGTGCGCTATCCCCTGCTGGAACTGGTTGGCAAAATTCCCCTGCCTGACCGCCTGTTTCGGGCGCTGCGATATGTCCCTCCGGCGGTCTTGGCAGCGATCATTGTGCCATCGGTCATTATGCCCAAAGGCGAGATTGCGATCACGCCGCAGAATCCATTTCTCGTGGCGGGCATCGTCTCCGCGCTGATCGCATGGCGGACAAAGAGTTTGCTTTTGACTATACTTATCGGCATGATCACGCTGTTCGTGTACCGCGCTGTATTCAATGTGTAGGTGATAAATCTTATGACGCGCAATGTCGCTATTCTGGTCTTTGAAACCGTCGAGGTCTTGGACTTCGCGGGTCCTCTGGAAGTGTTTTCGTCTGCCAACAAGATGGCTCAAGGTGAAGCCCCGTTCAATGTGTACACCGTCGCTGAAAACGCGGGGGCGATTCGCGCGGCTAATCCGTTGACCCTCATCCCCGATTACACGATAGATACCTGCCCCCCGCCCGACATTTTGATCATCCCCGGCGGCACGGGGTCACGTCAGGCGGCAAAAAGTGAACGGCTGATCGCGTGGGTGAAAGCACAAGATCAACGGACAGAACTTACGCTGTCAGTTTGCACGGGGACTCGTGTGCTGGCGGCGGCGGGCTTGCTCGATGGTTTAAGCGCGACGACCCATTACGGCAGCTTGGATGAACTCGCAGAGGCATCACCCACAACAACGGTGTTACGCAATATCCGCTATGTCGATAATGGGCGCATCATCACATCGGCAGGGGTATCCGCTGGCATTGATATGTCCTTCCATGTGATTGAACGGTTGCTCGGTGAGGATGCCGCCCGCGAGACGGCGCATTACATCGAGTACGACTACTGGAAACCCGGCTGATCCCCACATGGAAATTTTGCTAGGCTTAGGGGCTGCGCTTGGGTGGGGCGGCGCAGACTTCGTAGCGGGAACACTTGCACGTCAAATAGGGAGCTTTAGAACCCTCTTTTTCGCGCAGTTCGTCGGCTTCACTGCGCTTGGCGGGTATGCCCTGCTGACGGGATTATTCGCGCAGTTGATGGGGCAGCCGCCTATCGTGTTTGCGGCGGCGGTGGCGGCAGCACTGCTGAACATGATCAGTTCATTCGCCTTATATCGCGCCTTCGAGGTCGGGTTGATGGCGGTTGTCTCCCCGATCACCGCGAGTTACGGGGCGCTGACGGCGGTTTTTGCCTTCCTCAGCGGCGAACGCTTGCCAGCCCTCCGCGTGATCGGTGTGATCGCGGCGATCATCGGTGTCATGCTGACAGCGGCGGTCATCACGCCAGATGCATTCGGACAGCGCAGCATCAAGCGCGGCGTATTGTGGGCGATCATAGCGTCGTTAGGTTATGGCGTCGTTTTCTGGCTCTTTGGCTTTCACGTCACCCCTTATTTAGGCGGCGTCCTGCCTGTTTTTATCAACCGGGCGACAACGATCCTTGTTCTCGGCACGGTTTGCCTCATAACGCGCCAGTCGCTGAAAATTCCCGGACGCCACGAAATCGCCCGCGTGATCTTTATTGGCACATTGGATACCGTGGCTTACGTCGCCATTTTGAGCGGCAGTACGCAAGGCGCAGTCTCGATTGTCACCGTGTTATCGTCCTTATACACCACATTCACGGTTGTACTGGCTGCACTGCTGCTGCATGAACGCTTGCATCGTTCCCAATGGTTTGGCGTGGGCTTGATTCTGGTGGGGATTATTCTGGTCAGCCTGTAGGGACGCGATGTATCGCGTCCCATATGCACCAAGTTAAGGAAAAAGGATAATCTTGAAGTTCATCACAACAAACAAGAAAGCTCTTTTTCCCATGACAACAGTAACAGAGTTCATGCAGACGTTCCAGCATGTATTCGGGACAAAAGCCAACTCATT
>JBBQRJ010000127.1:0-11235 GCA_038214955.1 Aggregatilineales bacterium
CAATTCGGCTGGAAGCGCGGCGATTTGCCGTACACCGAAAAAGCGGGTGATACCTTCCTCGCGCTGCCGTTTTCCGGCGTGATGAGTGAGGATCAAGTGGACACGGTGTGTAAGACGCTGCAACAATTCACACGGTGCTAGTCTACGAGCAATATCACACACTGAATGAGGCGCAGAATCGCAGGAAAGAGGATGATGCGCCTCTGTTGTTTTAAGGGGAAAACATCCCTGTTTGGGGGATCACATGATGCGAGTAGCACAAAGATTAACAGTCCTCGCTATCATCACCGGGATTACGTTGATGCTGATGGCGATGTCGGTCAGAGGCGATGTGCCGCAAAGGTATGTGCCGGGCGTTGACCCCAATTTCAGCACCGCGAAACTCTCCGCCGATCAGCGTTTATGGTACGAGCGTTTGTGGCAGTCTATCAACGGTGACACCTACCCGAACCCTGACTTTTACGCGGCATCGAATGACACCTATTCGATTGGACGCGCGTTGCAACCGCATATCCTCGCCCTGTACACCGCATTTCGCGCTACTGGTGACGTTCGTTTGCTCGATGAAATGGATCGGTTGATGGAGATTGCGCGGGCGCAGTTGGCAGACACCAACGGCGACGGCTATCTCAACTGGTTGTGGCAGAACGACTCCAACAGTATTTACTATCAAACCGACCTGCACGAAATGGATGAAATTCTCGCGCATAGTCTGGTTGCGTTCTACGCCTATGTCATAGGGCAGAACGAGGACATCAAGCCGCAGTTTCGCCAGCACGCCGATTTCTGGCAGGATTACCTCATTAACCATTTCATGGCGAAATGGGCAGAACGTGGCGGCGGGTCATTCAGAATTGATAAGTCGCTGGCACATCCATATGCCCACTTAATGACGTTCTATTACTATCTCTATCGATTAACGGGTGATCTTGCTTATCTTGAAGAAGCAGAACGCCGTGCAGACGTACTCAATGGAATGATGGTGCAAGAGGCGAACGGTTCGTTTACGTGGGATCATCGTGTGCCGAACATGGGTAACGCCCCGATTGCCTGTCAGTGGGTCGATTATGCGCGTTATACCCTGTCGGCGTTTCAGGAAATGGCGTATGAAGGTTTTTCGTACTACGCAGATGATGAATATATGGCGCATTACGCTGTGACAATCCGCGAGAATATCTTAAAACAGAACGGTACAGTGATTGCTGACGATGTATGCGGCAGTACCATCGAGCCGATCACACCGATGCGTTATTCGCTGAGTTTCCTAGCGTGTTATTCCCGTTGGGATACGAGCGGACGCATTGCACGCGAATCGGTTGAGCTTTTCTTAGAAGCGGACAATGACCCATCAACGACGGTTTTTGTGCCTGCGTGCATGGTGTGGTTACTCAACGAGTGATCGTGCTGAGATCGAGTCATGACTGTGCGTTATCGAAATATGTCATCGACACATCTAGCGAACTTTGGTAGAATGCGCTTGTATTTCAAGCACTGTTGTGAAATGTAAGATAAAGCATATGAGGTTAAGGATGACAACTCGAGTTAACACCGCTGAAAATTTACTCGTGCATAATTTGGGTGAAGAAGCGGTTATCCTGAATTTAAGTACAGAGAAATATTACACGCTGAACGGCGTCGGGTATCATATGTGGCAAGTGTTGACATCCAGCACCACGCTTGATGAGGCGTTTTCCAAACTACAGGAAGAATACGACGTAGAAGAATCGACTCTGCGCCATGACTTTGAAAGTTTCGTAAATCACCTCAACGAACAACTTCTCATCGTCACGCATGAGGGTTAACCGACTGCTGTATAAGGCGAGACGCAAACTTCTCTACTTCGCCGTCGCCTTTTTGCTCAAAGTGATCGACATCGCATTGAATAGGACGAGCTATAAACGGGTGACATCGATTTTACTGCGCCTCTCACCGCGTCCTGACCCCAAAAAAGAAGACTTCAAACGTGCATTCAAATGGGGCGGCATTGTCAACGGGGTGGCGAATCATCCCACGCTGCAAGCGACGTGCTTGCGCCGTAGTTTGACTTCGTGGTGGCTTCTGCGCTGGCAGGGTATTCCGAGCGATATTCGCATTGGCGTGAATATGACATCGGGACATGCGTGGCTAGAGCATCACGGTTATATTGTTAACGATCACCCCGAAGTTGCTAAGAAATTCCCGATTGTCTATACCGACGAATTGACTCCCGAAAAGTTAGCTACAATTATATGAGCGCATTCGTAACCCTTCTCAACCTTGACGGCAGTCCCGTCGATGCCGCCCTGCTAAAACCCATGCTCCAACGCATTGCCTATCGGGGTCCCGACGGGCAAGCGTCGTGGGTGAATGGGCAAATTGCCATGGGACACAGCCTGTATATAACGTGTGATGAAGATATTCCACAGCCGTTCACGCTAGGACACATCACCATCAGCGCCCATGTGCGACTCGATGCCCGCGACGAGTTGATCCCCGCGCTGCGATCTGCTGGCGTGGATACGGCGCTCAATACGCCGGATGTCGAACTGCTGGCGAAGGCGTATCTGGCATGGGACGATGATTTCCTCAACCATGTGATCGGCGATTTCACGTTTGCATTGTGGGACGCGCAAAAACAAAAGCTGATCGCCGCCCGCGATCAATTTGGCGTGCTGCCGCTGTTTTATGCCCGTGTAGGCAATGCGCTGATTTTGAGTACCGAAATCGGCGCGATTCGACGGCATCCGGCGATTAGCACGCGGCTCGATGAGCAGTACATCGGTGATTTTCTGGTGGTCGGTAATCCGCTGTGGCTTGATAAAACACACACCGTTTTCGCGGATATTTCGCGCCTGTCTCCGGCGCATTTTCTGAAAGTAGAGCAGGGACAGATCACGGTACAGCGTTACTGGATGCTCCCGCACGATGATTCCATGCTGCGCTATCGCAAAGAAGAACAATACATCGAGCATTTCCTCGATGTGTTCCGCCGCGCTGTCAAAGACCGGATGCGGGCAAAACGGATTGTCGTCACGTTGAGCGGCGGGCTGGATTCGAGCGCCATTGCAGCCGTCGCGTGTGAACTGGTGCAAAATGGGCATGTCAACGCAGAACTAAACGCTTTCACAGCCGTGTATGATCGCATTCACCCCGATACGGAAGCCTTTTTTGCGGCGGTGGTGGCGCGACGGTTAGGGCTTCCACATCACATTTTTGCGGGGGACGGATACCCGCTTGCGCCGCCGTTGAACTTGATGGCAGAGCCGATCCAGTCGTATCAACGCGGGTTGGAAGAAGCGTTCGCCCGCAAAACCGAGTCGCTCGGTCAGGTGAGTCTCGGCGGGTATGCTGGCGATGAAGTGTTGTGGCGCAACGCATTGATCGATATTTTGCGTGGAATGCCCCCGACTCAAGCCGCCGAATTGTTTATGTGGCAGTGGCGCTTTCTGGGACGGCGTCCGCCGTTGGGCGGTCTGCGCGAGGTGCTGCGTACCCGTAAGCCGGGACTCGGAGATCGGGGTGAGTTCGGGTATGCCAAGTGGATTAACCCGGAATTTGAAAACCGCTTCAAGCTGGGGGAACGCTACAGTCAGTTATGGACGTGGGAGCCGGAAAACAAGCATCTTTTACATCCCGACGCCTATAACGCGATTGTGCGGCTGGATCGGCAGATGATGTCTGAATTTTTGCACGATACCGCCTCGCCGCAGTTGTTGACCTCGCCGTTTCTTGACATCCGTGTGACCCGTTTCGTGCTGTCGCTGCCGCCGCTGCCTTGGTACGACCATAAATATCTCCTGCGCCGCACATTTGCCAGCGTACTGCCGCAAAATATCATCACGCGCAAGAAAACGCCGCTCGGTGATTTGCTCAATAGTTTGCTGTATCAGCCGGGATCAGAGTGGGTGAATCAATGGCAGCCGCTGCCCGAACTCAGCCAGTATGTGCGCCGTGACGCTATCCCGCCGCTCACAGGGGACAGCCGCAGCAGCGACAACATTGTCAACATGCGTCCGCTGTTGCTCAACGAGTGGATGATCCATTATCAGGACTAAAATTTTGGGGAATTTAGTCCTATTGTAAACTTCGTAAATTTTTTCTGAATACGCTGGGATTCCTTGCCTTTATTCCTGATTCCCATATAATGTATCAATAGAGGCGCAGAGTGCCTACTTATGAAGGAGACCTATAAATGAACAACGAACAGAGCAAGAAACAATACAGCCAACCCCAGATTTCGGAACTGGGTCAGGTGAATGACTTCGTCCAGACCAACGGTCTGTACGGCATGATTGATGGTCCTATCGTCATCATCTACAACATTGGTTATTCGCCCCACCAGTCCTACTAGGCTGTAGTTGCTTTTTAGCTACTCGGCTTATGGACTAATTATCCAAGCTGATCAGCAGTTACCGGGTTTGAGGAACACTCCTCAGACTCACGGGACTGCTGATTTTTTTATTTATTTCCAGCCCGTTCCTGATGACCGCGCATTAGACTGGCGTCCTCATCATCGGTTTGTCAGCCGTCACCCCGCTGATCAGGGCGAACACCCCGCACTCAAAATTCTTGAATCGACTGATGGTCGTTACACCCGTTTAATCTACAGTGAGGGGTTAGCGTTTACGCTGAACCAGACGGCGGACTCTGTTTGGGTCACTTATGCCGCTTCGATTCCATTTGAATACGTCACGCTGTACTTATTAAATGCGGTGATCGCAATGTGCTTGCGAATGCGCGAAACGGTGTGTTTACACGCCAGCGCCGTCGCAGTAGCGGATCGCGCACTGGTGCTTGTGGGCAGTTCGGGCGCGGGGAAATCGACCCTTGCGTCTTATTTCGCACAGCGTCAGCATCCTGTGTTCTGCGATGATGTGTGCGTTCTGCGAGAAGGCGAGTCGAACCTCTACGCACAGCCGGGATGTCCGCAACTGCGCTTGATGCCTGAAAGCACCGAGGCGCTGTTTGGTCATGCGGACGCGCTCACCCTTATTGCTGAAGGCTGGAGCAAGCAGGTGCTTCATCTCGACGAGCAGGGCTATCGCTTCGCAGACAAGGCACTGCCCATTGGAGCGGTGTATATCCTCATGCCTCGCGCCGCAATGGAGTCGATTCAACCGCTCAACCCCACGCGGGCGCTGCTCATGTTGATGAATAATACGTATCTGGATTATTTGCTGGATCAAAAGTTACGAGCAGTCGATATGCGTGTGCTGGCGCGTTTGGTCGCTCATGTTCCCGTGCGTCTCGTCACCCCACAAGATGATATTGAACGTCTGCCCGATTTATACGATCACCTGCTGCAAGATTTTCATGCTGTTCACCCATGATGGTACAATCTACGCTCTAAACCCACCTATGGATCAGGATAAATTATGTCCCGTGCGTCGACTTCCTCGTTCGCTCAGAGTGATATTGGCAGCCTGTTTAAGCAAAATATCGCGCTGAAATATGGCGCAGACCTCGCGGTGTTTCCCAAGTCTAACCATGTGACCATCACTATGGGGGATAACACGCTGCAATTTCCCGCTGATACCCTGCTGATTTTGGATGCTTTTCGCACGCCAAGCTCGGTTACAGAGGCGGTGAAGCGGCTGCAACCGCAGTTCAATACCCGCGCCGACTGGATGCGCCTGATCGAGACGATCACAACGCTGGTCAAACTGGGCGCATTGGTGGCGGCTGTCGAAGTGATCGACCAACCGCCGCCGCCGACGCTGGCGCTCCATCGCTTGCTGCTGCGCGATGAATACCGCACACAGCGTTATCTTGAGGCGCTGCGTGCGGTGGTGCGTCCCACCGATATTGTGCTGGACATCGGCACGGGGTCGGGCGTGCTGGCGGCTGGCGCAGTGATGGCTGGCGCGAAACACGTTTATGCTATTGAAGCGAGTTCAATGGCGCAGGTGGCGCGAAACGTATTTGAGGCGAACGGATTGTCTGACCGGATCACCGTGATTGAGGGATGGTCCACGGAGATCGAACTGCCGGAACGCGCAGACATCCTCGTGAGCGAAATCATCAGCAACGGGATTTTCGGGCAGAACATTTTGCATGTGACGCATGATGCGGTTCAACGGCTGCTCAAACCGGATGCCCGCCTTATTCCGAGCGGTGTGCGCTTGTACGGTCAGTTAGCAGAAGTCAGCGCAGATTGGTTAGGCAAACAACAGTTCACCCCTGAACTGGTGGCACAGTGGAAACAAACCTATGGAATCGATTTTTCGCCGCTGTTGGACGCGCAAATGGTGCGCCATTTTGCCGATGTTGCGGGCAGTACAGCGCAAGAATGGACGTACCTGAGCGAACCCGTTTTGCTGGCAGACCTTGATCTCGCGCATATTGATAACCTGTCGGTTGAGACGACTGTCCGCGCACGCACGCAAACGAGCGGCACGGTGAACGCAGTCGTGCTGTATTTCGAGGCTGACCTCGCGCCGGGAATGACGATCACGACGAATCACGGTGTGCCGGAACGCCCGTTTGCATGGGCGAATCCGGTTTGCCTGTTTGATGCGGAAAAGGTCGAAGCGGGACAACAATTCGATGTGACCCTGCTTCACAGCGCCAGCGATGCGCTTGGCTATACCATCAGCTTACGACGGCATGATGAGGCTGCCGACGGGCGCTGAGGTGTTAACTGTGCTTTCCAATTCAAAGAATACTTCCGGCTCGGTCAGCGCCAGTGGGACAAGATGATTGTCTAGCTCAACGGCGACTCCGGTATCGACACCCCATTGCCAATAGGGGGAGTCGCGGCGGCTGATGGGCAAACCGATCAGCGCGACGGATGCCTGTTCGCGGTTGATAAACTGGAAATTCTTCGAGTTGGGCAGTCCCCGCGTGTCCTTCAAGACGAACAGATTGTCTTTGACTTTTGTCACGCTCAACACGGGGATCGCGTCGTCATTGCTGCTCTGCCACAGGTGATTCCATGATGCGATATAGGCGTCCATTTGCTTCATAAGGTCGGGGTACTGATAGGTATCGCTCTGGAAGTTGCCCACAAAATGATAGGCGGCGGCATACACATCGGCGTCGTCGGGCAGCACATCCATATAGGATTTTGACGGGCGCAGTTCGTTAATGCCGTAATCGGCGGCGCGTTCAAAATAGGGGCTAAAGCGGTCAATGCTCAACCTGTACATGCCCGACGGCGGCGGAAGATGCGGAATCAAGGTGATGATCCGTAAAGTGTCTTCATACCATTCCACTTTGTCGCCGGGGAAGCCGCACAACAGATTCCAGCGAATCTCCACGCCCATTGTTTCGCCGTAACGCAGCAGGGCGATATTTTGCGCGGCGCTCACGCCTTTGTCCATCAGGCGCAGCAGGGGCGTAGACAGCGCCTCAATCCCCGGCTGAATCGAGGTGATGCCCGCCTGTTTCAGCAGCATCACTTTAGGGAGATCAAGGTTGGCTTTTACTTCGTAAAAAATGTCGTAGCCGGGAAGTTCAGTGCCGAGATGTGGCAGCAGCGTTTTGAAATAGTTGTTGGGCATGATGTTGTCTGCCATCGTCACGAGTTTGTTGGGATGCCGCGCCCCTAACTTTCGTAGATCGGTGATGATGCGCTCGGCGGATTTTTGCCGGAAAACCATGCCGCTGCCGTTCAAACCGCAAAATGTGCAGTGATGCTTTTGCCCCCACCAGCAGCCACGACTGCTTTCATAGGGCAGCCACAACTTGATACCTTGCATTTTCGCCGGATCAATGAAGTCGTCAAACTGTTGATAGAACTGTTCATAGTCGGGGCAGGGCAGCGATTCCATCGTGCGATTAGGTTCCCCTTAGAAGATTTTTTCCGTCGGGGTTTCATCGGAATGAAACCGTGTAAAGAAGTCGAGGAAGGTTGACTCGGACTCACCGGAGAAAATGTAATCGACAAGCGGTGACAGCGTTGCAATGCCATCTGCCATTGGTCCTTCACAGTTCGCGCCGCCAATGAGGGTGGTTGTTTGCGGATTCAGCCGTTTGATTGCGTTCAAAAACGCGATGCAAGCGGCGGTTTGCTCGAATGTGCTGGTTGCACCGACGACTTTGTAATTCATCTGTATGAGTTCGCGTGCGACTGACTCCACCCATGCAGCGGTTTCAGCGGCAATCGTGATCAACGTTTGAATTTCTTCGAGATTTTTACCGTCGTCTAGCAGGTGTTTCTGAAAGCGTTCATCGAACGCGGGTTTGTCATGCCCATAGGCAGCCGGGGCAAATAGTCGTTCGCCTAACAGATAAGATGTTGGACCATAGCTTAAATCGTGAAACAGCTTAGGACCGATTCGCTGTGCAAACAACAAATTTGCATAGAAAACGTCAACCTTAAATCCCTGTTCAAGCGCACAGGCTTGCAATGTATGGACGCCCAGAGAAGGGCGGTCAATTCCAGCAAAAGGGGGAACGATAATCAATACATCCGCGTCGGTTAGGGTGCGTGTGATAGAACCGTTATACATTTTTACCTACCTGTAATTCCAGCAAACGCAATCGTATCAAAGAATAGGGCGCGGAACAATAAATCTATCCATTACGCTCATGCGACAATCGAAGTTCTCATGCGTTCTATAGATAGGGTGACAAACGTCATTGTTTATCAGCGAATAAGCATACTTCGTTGAACATTAATTCAATTTATTATGGTTTGCGCTTATCATTAAAATACAGATTAGATTGTTATATGGATTGTAGTGAGAGCATTGTCCCTTTAACGAGCATTCGAGAAACTTACGTTGTCTGAAATCAAACTTCACGGTTACCAACTTAAGGGGACTCGCCCTATGTTCGTATGGTTAAACCGATTCGATGTTCGAGTGAGCATCGTTTACGCTGTCATAGCGGCTTTATGGATTATCGCTTCCGATACGCTCGTTAATTTGATCTTTTCGGGAAACGAATCGCTTACAGCGGCAATTAACACTTTCAAAGGTATTGGTTTTGTTTTCGTGTCCACGTTGGCATTATTTACAATCTTGTCTCGTGAACTGCGTCAACGTGTGTCGGTTGAAGTCGGGTTACAAAAAGACATCATCGAGCGCAAACAGGTCGAAGCGGAGCAGGTTCGACATGCGCTGATGCTTGAAGATATTCGCCATTTCGCGCAAGCCACCGTTGATGCGCTGCCCGCAAGTACCAGCGTATTGGCGACAGATGGTACGATCTTGAGTGTGAATAATTCGTGGAAGCAGTTTGCGATTGAACAGGGTTCTACTTCCCTAACTGATTTTGTGGGAAGCAATTATCTGACCGTGTGTGATTCATCGGTGGGGGCTGGCGCAGACGAAGCCCAAACCGCGAGTCAAGGCATTCGCGCCGTCATTGACGGGCAGAGCGATTATTTCTCGATGGAATACCCCTGTTTCACACCCACCCGAAATTTTTGGTTCCGGCTGTTGGTCAACCCATTTGATGAACCCGCGCCCCGCCGAGTCGTGGTCGCGCAAATAGACATCACCGAACTTAAAGAGGCTGAAGAAGCCTTGCAAAAAGCGCATTTTGGCTTAGAACAGCGCGTTGTCGCACGAACGCTGGAATTGTCTCAGGCGAATGCGCGGCTTGAAGCGATTTTAGATAACAGCGTTAACGCTATTTTGATGGTTGATGCTTCTCTTCACATTCAGCAAACGAATCTGGTGTTCAATCGCTTGTTCAGGAGCGCTGACACACAGCGGCTTAACCCAACTCTGCTCGACTTTATTGCTGTAGATGAATTGCCCCGTGTGACTGCATTCATTGACCTTGTCAGAGTTGAACAGACGAACAAACTCATCGAAACCCGCGTGTTGGGCAACGATGGTACGTTCATCGACGTTGAATTGAGCGTCGCCTTCATGATAGATGATGGTTTGTTGTGTACCCTCCACGACATCACTGCACGGAAAGAAGCCGAGAACTCGCTGCGAAATGCGCTTGAATGGGAACGAGAACTAAGCATCTTGAAGTCACGTTTTGTGTCGATTGCTTCCCACGAGTTTCGTAACCCGCTGAGTGCTATTTTTACATCCACTGAAATTCTGGAAAAATACCGCTCCCAGTTGACTGAAGAACAGGTAGACGAGCGGTTAGGCAAAGTCAAACAACTGGTGAAGCACCTCACCACCCTTGTAGGGGATGTACTGGATTTATCACGGATGCAGTCGGGGGGAAGCGAGTTCAAACCCATTCCATGCGATTTGGATGAGCTGTGTCGAGACATCTTAGATGAGTTCAGGCAGCGCGAAGATATGCGCCATCGCTTGCGCTATAGCACAACTGTTTCTCCTATTGTGATGAACCTCGACAAACGGTTTATTCGCCAGATTTTGACCAATTTACTCTCGAACGCGATCAAGTATTCGCCTGAGAACAAGGATGTGCTTGTCAGCGTGATCTGGGAAGACGATGCGGCGGTACTGCGGGTAGAAGATCACGGTATAGGCATTCCTGAAGACGCCTTAAAACATCTGTTTACGCCTTTCCATCGTGCGGAGAACGTTGAAGGGATTCAAGGAACAGGGTTGGGTTTGTCGATTACTAAACAGGCGATAGAACTACACGGTGGTTCGATTAAAGTAGAAAGCGTGGTAGGAGAAGGCACCATCATCCTTGTACGGCTGCCTCTATCCTCTTAACTCACCTTACGCAGGGTGTTAGATTGACCCCCACCCCGCTCGCTGCGCTCGCCTCCCTCCCCCGAATTCAGGGGAGGGCGCAAACAGGAGTCTGCTTGCTCCCCTCCTCGAATTCGGGGAGGGGTCGGGGGTGGGGTCGGAAATAATGATCTGCGTAAGGTGATCTCTTAAACAACCCGTCAAAGACAAATTAGACGATTTCCTCTCTTTAGCACCCCTACGAATTGCTTGCATTCGCCCCAAGAATGTGGGACAAAATATAAATTTCAGGCAATATTGAGACGGCTATAAACAGGATCAAACTTATGCACAGCACAGAAGTTCTCGTAGGTCAAATGATGGCGGTGGGTTTTCACGGTTTGTATCCGCCGGATCATGTGTTGGAATGGCTGCGTGAAGGGCGCGTCGGCACGGTGATTCTGTTCGGGCGCAACATCGACACGCCGCAGCAGGTGGCAGCGATGACGCGGGCGATTCATGAGGCGTCCCCTTACGGCGTGATCATCAGCATCGATCAAGAGGGCGGCACGGTGAGCCGCTTGCGTCAGGGTTTCACCGAGTTTCCGTCTGCAATGGCGCTTTCGAGCGGTGCGTCGTTTCGATCCCGAACTACGGTCATTCGTTAATGCCAATTCGCCAGAGGATTTCGCGC
>JBBQRJ010000128.1:0-11015 GCA_038214955.1 Aggregatilineales bacterium
GACAGGGAATTGCGCCGCATGTCGATTGCGTGCCGTGCTTCGGCGGGGACATCATTTCGATCAGCTTGGGGTCGGCGTGCGTCATGGATTTCACACGCGGCGGGGATAAACATGCGCTGTTACTGGAGCCGCGCAGTTTGCTTGTGATGCGGGGTGAAGCGCGTTACCAGTGGCGACACGGCATTGCGCCGCGCAAAACGGATAGTATCGGGGATGTGGAAATCATACGAGAACGGCGCATTTCGGTAACGCTGCGTTCGGTCACGCTGTAGCGATGTGTCGTATAATGGGCATAAGTTCAGGGTCAGCAAAGGCGTCATGTGATGGTAACGATTGTTCTGGAATTGGATCAAGAAGTTGAACGGAAGGCGCGGGCTGCTGGTTTACTCACCAGTGAGACGGTTACGGCATGGATCGAAGTTGAACTGGAACGTAAACGGAAGGAAGCCGCAGCACGTCTCACAACTATAATGGATCAACTTCAAGCCAATTTTCGTGCCGAATATGGGGATTTGACCGAAGAAGAAGCGCAAGCGATTATAAATGAATGGATTGCAGAAGCAGATGAGGATGATGCCACTCGTACATGAAGCGCATAACTGTCGATACGAATATCTTTATCTCCGCGCTGTTCTGGAAAGGCACACCTGATCGCGTTATCGACATTTTTAGAGGTCGACAAGCGATTCTATTGTTCTCTGATGACATTTTAGACGAACTTGAACGCAAGTTGAGCAGCCCTAAATTTGCCTTGCGAGTAAGTAAAACTGGATTGTCTCCTGCTCAACTTGTCGATATTTTTCGCGGGATGGCTGAAATTGTAGAGCCAAGTGAAGTGCCAGAGGATGCTGTGCGTGATAAAAAAGATCGCATCATCCTCTCATGTGCCATCGGCGGCAGCGCGGATTATATCGTTAGCGGTGATCAAGACCTGACTGTACTCAAAACCTACCAGAACATTCCCATCGTCACCCCTTCCGAGTTTCTTGCCATCATTGACGCGCCTACGTAACCCTGCGAAAGGTCACGCTGTAGCGATGTGACGTATAATGGGCATGGCATAAATTCAGGGTGAGCAAAGGCGTGCCAATGCAGACGCAGCCGACAGTTAGTCTCTGAGCATGGGCGGGGTATTGAAGCGAACTAGTTCACTTTTGACCTTCTGCCGCATATCTTCATGGGATACTTTGCCTGCATGAGTCAAAACATCTTTGTCATTGAAGCGGATAAACTCATCCAATTTGCGAGTCCAATCACGCATATACATCGGCTTCTGCTCGTAAGTACGGAGTTCCGCAAACGATAAAAACTGCTATACAAGAAGTTCGAGTCGTTTGAGTTCGGACTCTTCCATATAATTTTTAGCGATTTCAGCTTCATCACGGGTGACACGTTCGCGCTTGCGGTGCATGAGTCCCATGTTAGGTTTGGCGGCGTCGATTCGTTTTACGATCAGTTCGGCGGCGGTGAGTCCAGTAATGGCGTAATGAAATTTGTTTTGCACAGTACCAAAGAAGACTTTCGCATCGTCCGACTTCGATTGATAGTCAATGCTTGTAGTGAATACAGCTTTGACCTTTTCATAGAAATTTGACTCGGATGTGCGGATTTTGCGGACACGTTCCAACAACTCATCAAAGTAGTTGGTTTGACGCCCCGCTAAACGATCATCGTTGAGGACAAAACCTTTGACGATGTACTCACGGATGGTTTTGGTCGCCCACATGCGAAATTGTACGCCTTGTTGAGAATTTACGCGGTAGCCCACCGAGATAATCATGTCGAGACTATAAAATATTACGGGCTTATCTGCATTTGCAATGTGCAATTTTTTCACATTGCTTTCTTCATTAAGCTCGTTTGTCTTGAAGATGTTGTTGATATGTTTTGTAATATTAGTACGTTCGGACTGAAATAGCGTAGCCATTTGCGCTTGCGATAACCAAACTGTTTCATCCTCTAGCCGGACGTCGATTTTCGTGCTGCCGTCCGCGGCTTCGTAAATGATGATTTCGCTGTTTTCTTGAGACATATGTTTTTATTCCTCAATAGGTATTTATATACGATACATCATGTATCTATTTATGTCAACAAACACGAAAATGGGCGTGATACCTGTGTGGTATACCGTTTGTATACGGAGAGGTACACAGAATGTTGATAGGGGATTTTCTTCGACAGAGGCGTGAGGCATTAGAACTGAGTCAAGGTGACTTGGCTATACGGTTAGAATTGCATGGATTGCCCGCGACTCGTGCGAACATTAGCCATTGGGAACATGATCGGCATAAGCCGCCAGTAGAGAATAAAGAGTTTCGCTATGCGTTAGCGGATGCGCTTGAGATAAGTGTCAATGAATTGATGACGCAAATTGGTTTCATTACGGGCAAGGCAGATCGCAGCGAGGCGGCATTGCGGGCGGCGGACATCGTAGACAATCTCCCTGTTGAAGCGCAAGAAATGGCGCTCGATCTACTCAATGTGTTGAAACGTAGATACGCAAGCGAGTAAATCCAACTGACAAGTTTTTCTTGTCAGTTCAACTTGTGCAGAATTTGCACAAGTTCAGCAGATGCATTTTTTGCACTTTGCTCATCTAAAACAAAAACCCCCATCTTTCGACAGGGGTTAATCTCGCTTTAGTATTCGGTGACGCGATGGCACGCGACCCAGTGACCGTCGGTGATTTCCACCAGCGGCGGGTCGGGTTCTTGATAGCAAATGCCCGCAATCGAGACGGGGCAGCGCGTGTTGAAGTTGCAGCCAAGGGGAGGACGGGCGGGGCTAGGCACATCGCCGGGGAGCAGAATACGCTGGCGTGTACGTTCCTTCAACGGGTCTGGCACGGGTACAGCCGACAACAGCGCCTGTGTGTACGGGTGGAGCGGATTATCGTACACATCATCGGTTGTGCCGATTTCGACAATCTTGCCCAGATACATCACCGCCACGCGATCACAAATGTGACGCACCATGCTCAAATCGTGCGCGATGAACAGGTAAGTCAGCTTGAGTTCGTCTTGCAGTTCTTCCAGCAAATTGACGACCTGTGCTTGAATCGACACATCGAGCGCGGAGATTGGCTCATCTGCGACGATGAACGACGGGCGCAAAGCGAGCGCACGGGCGATCCCAATACGCTGACGCTGACCGCCCGAAAACTCATGCGGATAGCGGTTGATGAAATAGGGATTCAACCCCACGCGGATCAGAAGTTGTTCGACGTATTCTTGCAGTTCAACCTTATTCTGAATGATGTTGTGGATACGCAGCGGTTCGCTGACGATGTTCCCCACCGACATACGCGGGTTGAGCGAGGCGAACGGATCCTGAAAGATCATCTGCATACGGCGGCGCATCTGGCGCAGTTCATTGGCGGGTAGCGTGGTCAGTTCCTTGCCCTCAAACACAACCGAACCTTCCGTCGGCTTGTACAACTGCAAGACCGTGCGTCCGGTGGTGGACTTGCCGCAGCCGGATTCACCGACGACGCCGAGCGTCTCCCCTTTGAACACGTCAAAACTCACATCGTCTACGGCTTTGACCGCGCCAACCTGTCGCTGAAACAGCAAACCGGAGGTGATAGGAAAATACTTTTTCAGGTTGCGTACCTGGAGCAGAACTTCTTTGCCGCCCTTTGCTTTTGGCGCGGCGGGGGCAACTGCCTGATTAAACATGTTGTGCAACTCCTTGATCGGGCAGCGGTTGACCATTACGAACATCGACCCAGCACGCTTTCAGGTGGGTTTCAGGGCTTTCGGGTCCGGGGGTCAGCGGTGGCATGACTTCATCGCATTTGCCGGGGATACGATAGGTGCAGCGGGCAAAAAATGGGCAGCCTTTGGGTACGATACGCATATCCGGCGGTGCGCCTTCAATCTGGATGAGTTTTTCGCTGCCATGCCGCGTATCGTGGCGCGGGAGCGACTTCAAAAGACCGAGCGTGTACGGGTGGCGTGTATCTTTGAACACATCCACGACGGGTCCACGTTCGACAATTCGACCACCGTACATCACCTGTACCGTGTCGGACAAACCCGCCACCACGCCGAGATCATGGCTGATCCAGATCATCGCCATGCCCAACTGTTCCTTGAGGCGCTTCACGAGGTCGATGATCTGCGCCTGAATGGTCACATCGAGCGCAGTGGTCGGCTCATCAGCGATCAACAACTTGGGATTGCACGACAGCGCCATAGCGATCATCACGCGCTGGCGCATACCGCCCGAAAACTGATGCGGGTAGCTGCTCAAACGGCGGCTGGCATCGGGGATGCCGACCATGGTCAGCAGTTCAGCCGCACGCGCATTCGCCTGTGTGTTGTTCATACCCATGTGGAGTTTTAACGCTTCGGTGATTTGTGTACCAATCGTCAGCACGGGGTTGAGCGAGGTCATGGGGTCTTGGAAGATCATGGCGATTTCGGCGCCGCGCACGAGCCGCATTTGCTCGTTAGAGATTTTCAGCAAATCGCGCCCTTGAAAGATGACTTCGCCATCTTCAATTTTACCGGGAGGCGTTGGAATTAAGCGCATGATCGACAGCGCATGAACGCTCTTGCCGGAACCGCTTTCCCCTACTACGCCAAGTGTTTCGCCTTCGTTCAGCTTATACGATATATTGTTAACAGCGTAAACAATTCCCTCTTGTGTATAGAATCGGGTTACGAGGTTTTTCACCTCCATTAAGACACCCAAAGGTAGTTCCTCCTCTAAAAATTTGTGCCTGAAAATAAACAGACTTTTTTATGATTTGTTATGTAAAGTTTGTCCCATCCGGTGGGGGATGTCAAGTTGATTGTAAAGTATCAACAAAATACAACGATTTAGGCGAAAAGGTTCAATAAGATGTGATGAGTTTCACAAAATAAAGATCATCTCACCATAAAATTAGGAGAGGGGCTTTAAAGACTGGTTTGTCTCCCCCTCTCGCGCTTTTCGGAGAGGGGGTCGGGGGTGAGGTGATCTTTAGTGTTGTGAGGTTGCTTTTAGGATTTAAAACCGCCCCATCATCGAGTCCGCGTAGCCTGTGAGTTCCGCATAGCCGTAGCCCGTCACATCCCCGTCTAGGCGAACTGTTCCTTCCCAGTAGGCGATTCCGCCGCCGTTCAGTTCTTGATCGGCAAGCTGAGGAGTCGCTGTGAAGGTGAACGGATCGCCCGTCGGCGGCGTCACGGTGATGCGCCAGCCCGCCGGATAGATCGCGCCCGTGTGCGGACTCGTCCATGTAGCAGTCGATTCAATCGTGAAGGCGTCTGCGGGCAGATATTCTGTTGTCCCGTCCGCGTTCACCAGCAGCCCGCCGAAATAGGGATCGCGCCCGCCGTCGTTCAGGCGAATTTGCCCGATCATCAATTGGCGGTTGTCGTCAAACTGCAAGCCGAACCAGTCCCACCCCAGCGCGTTTGATCCAAGTGCGCTGGTGCTAAACTCGTGATCTTTCCACGATGTGCCGCTCACCGTGAAGGTTTCGCCCTCAATCGTGAGCGTCCCTTCGCTGATCAAGTGGGTGAGCGAATAATACTGACTGGCGTTGCCCGCGTCGGCGCTTTTGGCGCTCAAACCTGCATCACCCTGCAACGCGGGAGGATTGATTTGTTCCAGCGTGAGATCAAGCGCAACGCGATCCGTCGCCGCTGTGATTTGTGTGAGTGTGCTATCAGCGTTTAAACCGATCACCTGCCAGCCTTCCAGCCACACACGATAGGTTGGCTCAATCTCTGCGCCCGCTAACCCCGCTCCGGCGCGGCTAAAACGTTCCTCGTGGTAAAAGCGTTCGCCTGTTACATCGGTCACGGCGAAATGCACCATATACAGTTGATTCGAGCGCCATTCCGACTCGCCCGTTGCGCTCGTCGGGGTGATCGCCCGCCGAAAGATCGTGAACTGGTAGCCAAATCGTCGCCCGGTGTCGTCGCTGAGGTTGCCTGTGTAATACCACCATTCCGTTTGATAATCGGGATGTGCGCCGAAGTCACGCGGGAACTGCCAATCGAGCGGCTCTAGCGCCCGCGTATACCCACTGATGTCGCCCCCCATGTCAAAAATGATCGCGCTTGCGGCAATATCACCCGATGCGCCCGTATCGATCAGGCTAAAGCCAAAGATCGCAACGCCCAACACCCCTACGCCCAACAAAAACAACCGCCACATCAATTGCGCCTTTAAGAAGCGATTAGCAGTTTGTTTTTAGCTAAAAGCTAATCGCTAACGGCTCTACTTCAACATGAACTTCGTACAAATACGATAAGAGTTAGACATGAGTGTTTAGTGAAATTTTAATTTGCCTTTATAGCGATTTTATGTTCAGATTAAATAACGAACTTCCATTCAACTATAAGTAAGTCTATTATCTCTTTGGAGTGTTTATGAGCCTTCCCCAGAACGAGCCAACCCCCGAATTTAATGCCCGCTGCATCGCTGTACTCGACAATTGGGAAAGTGGCTCACTACCTTTTAAAGATGCAATGGATCAAATGAACACGCTTGGGCAAGAGGCGAAAGATTGCGGCTGTCTGCCAGATCAAGGACGGGTCGAACTGCTGCTAGGGATTATGCAGGGGTATCGCGCCAACTTGGACGCCAGCATCAGCCATTTTGAACGCGCCCGTGATTTGTTTGAGCGTGCGGGCAACCGCCGCCGTGCGATTATGGCAGTGTTAAATTTAGGGGAAAGCTATCGTTTGAAGGGGAACTTCACACGCGCCCGTCAGTTGTTCCGCGCTGCGTATGAAGGGGCGAAAGAGTTGGGCGTGGTCGAAACACAGACTATCGCCGCTTATAACGAAGCATTGATGCTCCACAGTTTAGGGCATCCTGAAAGCGCGAAAAATCTGCTTGAAAAGGCGCTCCAACTGGCAACAGGCATCCCGGATGATCGCATGGATCAACGGATTGAACTCACGTGCGAATGTCAAGCGGCGCTGGCAGAAGTTTACCTGAAGTTGAACAAGCCCGCCGAAGCATGGAAAATGTGCCTCGCGGCGTATAACCTTGCCTGTGAAATCAAACAACCGCTGCAAATGGGGAGCGTCCATCGCTCGTTAGGCGAAGTGCTGACCGCGTTGACGTTCCTACCCAACGACGCGCCCGCTGCCATGTCGAGCGAACCCGACGATCATTTCCGCACGGCAACCGAAGCCTTCCAGGAAATCAAGGCAGACGGTGAAGTCGCCCGCACGATGTACGTTCACGCGCTCAGCCTAGCGGAACGGGGTCGCAGCATGACCGCCGCCCGTAAATTGCAGCAAGCCATGATCATTTTTACACGTCTCGGCATGGCAGACGATGCCGCCAAAGCCGCGAAAGCGCAAATGGAAGTGATCGCCAATACGACTCAAGGTGTGGGGTGACATCACCCGTAAACAGGGACACGCAACGGCGCGTCCCATGTACGGCAAGTTAAGCCGATTTGCCGGAAGCTAAAGCATCCGGCGACCCCCAAACGAAACTTTTTCTGAGGCAGAAACCCCTTAACTTGGTGCATATGGGACGCGCAACGGCACGTCCTACGATTATTCAGTGCTTATCGGCAAATTTTGACACGCCGCCGCCAGCAATAGATATTGTCCCAATACCCACCCTGCTTGATCATCAAACTCGGTTTGCCACCACAAACTATCCTCGTTGCGTCCGCGCAAGAAGATGACCGAATCCGCCGGAATAGTGAGCAGGGTTTCCGCGTCTTGACTCGGTTCACTCCGCAATCGCAGGTTATTCGTTACCGTCGCCTGACAGATCACCGCCTCGGTTGGCGTGAGCGTTGGCGCAGGTGTCCGCGTGGTGAACTGAAAGCGCGTGCGTGACGGGGTTGGCGTATTCGATGGACGTGCCGTGCTTGTCCGTGTTGGCGTGGGCTGCTCATCGGTGAGGGTAGGTGTTGGCGATGCCGCGCTTTCTTCCGTTTCGCTGATTTCTGTCGTCGTTTCTTGTGTGGAGGCGGCTTGCACTACTTGAGTGGGTGTGGGTTGATCTTCCAGCGTGAAATAGGCTGCCACGAATGGCATGCCCACACTCGATAGCGCGATCAAGAACCCGCTGAACACACCGAGTAATCCGCGTGAGCCTTTGAGCCGCTGCGGACGGAATACCTCGATCCCCATCAGCAGCAAACTGATCCCCGCAAGTGCCGCACCCGCGATCAATACCCATGCGTCAATCTGCGGATCGGGCGCATCATCCCAATAATTGATCAGCACGGCGGCGGCGATCACCAGCGTCACGAGAAACGTCAATTGAATATCCCAAAAGCCGATTTTACGGTTGCGCCGCAGCGTCTGGATCACGTTGTTGAGTATAAAGAACACGGCAAACGAACTGCCTGCCGCCAGTAGAATCAAGCTCACCTATTGCTGCCTCTGTGGATTATCTGTTGTTTATACAGCTTATTTTAACCGTTGGTTGTCATCTCAATATGAACGGTGTGTTACAATCTGCCGCAAAATGCGGTTCTAACGGGAGAAAAGACCTTGCCGTCCGATTTACAAACCCTAGCAGTCAATACGATCCGAACCCTGTCCATCGATGCTGTGCAAAAAGCCAACAGCGGTCATCCGGGCTTGCCGATGGGTGCTGCGCCGATGGCGTATGCCCTGTGGCAGCACCATTTGCGCCACAACCCGCGTAACCCTCACTGGGCAAACCGTGATCGCTTCATCCTCAGCGCGGGACACGGCTCGATGCTGCTGTATTCCCTGCTCCACCTCACCGGCTACGATCTCTCGCTCGATGAAGTGAAGAATTTCCGCCAATGGGGGAGCATCACGCCCGGTCATCCTGAGTATCATGTGACCCCCGGCGTCGAAACGACGACGGGTCCGCTGGGGCAGGGTGCATCCAACGCGGTTGGCTTTGCGTTGGCAGAAGCGTATCTTGCTTCGTATTTCAATCGCCCCGGTCATGAAATTGTTGATCACACGACCTATGCGTTGGTCAGTGATGGCGATCTCATGGAGGGGATTTCGCATGAAGCCGCCTCTCTCGCTGGCACATGGGGACTCGGCAAGTTGATCTATTTGTACGACAGCAACGACATTACGCTGGACGGCAAAGCGAATATGACCTTCACCGAAGATGTAGAGGCGCGGTATCGGGCATATGGCTGGCAAACGCTCACTGTCGAAGATGGCAACGACATTGATGCGCTTGATGAGGCGATCAGCGCGGCGAAAGCCGTCACCGATCAGCCCACGTTGATCACCGTCAAGACGATCATCGGCTATGGCAGTCCGAACAAGGGCGGCACGAGCGAAGCGCACGGCTCACCGTTGGGCGCAGATGAGATCAAGCTGGTCAAAGAATTTTACGGTTTCCCACAAGAAGCATTCTACATCCCCGGTGAGGCACTGGAACATCTGCGCGAAGCGGTTGATCGCGGCGCGGAACAGGAAAATGCGTGGAATCAGCAGTTTGCGGCATACGCCACCGCCTATCCTGAACTCGCGGCACAGTTCGAGCGGGCGCTGTCGGGTCAACTGCCCGAAGGGTGGGACGCTGATATTCCGCGCTACACCCCCGAAAAGAAGATCGCCACACGCAACGCCAGCGGGACGGCGCTCAATGCCATTGCCAAGCACATCCCCACCATGATCGGCGGCGATGCTGACCTTGCGGGCAGCACCAAGACGCTGATCAAAGGGGAAGGCAATACAGGCTATCACAACACGGCGGCGCGTAACGTGCGTTTCGGCGTGCGCGAACATGCGATGGGCGCGATTGTCAACGGACTGGCGCTGCATGGTGGAATCACCAAGCCCTACAGCGCAACTTTCTTGATGTTCAGCGACTACATGCGTCCCGCGATCCGCTTAGGGTCGCTGATGGCAGTTCCGGCGCTGTACGTATTCACGCATGACAGCATCGGCGTGGGTGAGGATGGACCCACGCACGAACCCGTTGAGCATGTCATGTCGCTGCGTTTGATCCCCGGTTTGCACACCTTCCGTCCTGCCGACGCCAACGAAACATCGGCGTCGTGGCGTACTGCCATGCTGATGGATAAGCCCGCTGTGCTGATCTTCACCCGTCAAGATTTGCCCGTGCTGATGGGCGACGGGGTTGGCGGCGTGGATGCGGTGTTCGAGGGCGTGAGTCGCGGCGGCTACATTCTCGCGGACTCTGGTGGCACACCAGAGGTGATTTTGCTGTCGAGCGGGAGCGAAGTGCATATCGCGCACGAGGCGTATAAGACGCTCACCGCCGAGGGAGTCAAGGCGCGGTTGGTATCGCTGCCGTGCTGGGAACTGTTCAACGCGCAACCGGACTCATATCGGGAAAGCGTACTGCCGAAGTCAGTCACGGCGCGGGTGAGCATCGAGGCGGGAGTCACGACGGGCTGGCAGAAGTATGTCGGCTTGGACGGTGTGACCATCGGCGTAGATCGCTTCGGCGCAAGCGCCCCCTATCAGAAGATTTACGAGGAATACGGACTCGTCCCGCAGACGGTCATTGATGCGGCGCGGGGGTTGTTGGGGAAGTAGAGAAAGAAAAACAAGGAAAAGAAAAAGACTCAACGCAAAGGCGCGAAGTCGCAAAGACGCAAAGTGAAATAGATTAGGGCGGGCTTGCCTCGCCCTATACGGTCAAAGTACCCCACAAATTATGCTAAACTGAATCAAGATGACTTGTGGAGTGATGATCATGGACTCGGTGAAGGTGACGTATGAACTGCCCGCTGATTTGGTAGCAGAGGCAGAAGAACTCGGCTTGGATGTTGAGCATGAAACGAATGTTGTCATTGATGCATGGCGTGAGCGAATCCGTAAGCGGAAAGCATTGCAAACAGAACGGGACAAATCGGCATAACAGGAGCTATCGTCATCGACACGCCGCCGCGCAAAATTACTGCTACTGATAAACAGTTGCAAGAAAAATTCAAACATGCTGATGTACTCGGAATTGTAGGAAACTACAATAAGGAAAACGCACAGAAATACAAAGATGCTTTAATTGCCCATGTTTTTGACGCCAATGTGCAACAGATCATTGGAACATTTCGTCGCAAACCTGTGATACAT
>JBBQRJ010000129.1:0-10978 GCA_038214955.1 Aggregatilineales bacterium
TTTGATGATCCAGAAGAAGATGGTGATTTCTGGTACTTTGCTGTAGATGAGCGGTTTGTTCATGGTTTTGACTCCTCTTGATAGATGGCTCTGCTTGTTGCCTGAACGCAGTGATGACGTTAGAGAGGGAACATGAAGTCATCATGAAATCATGAAACTATCAAATCGGGTCCAATGCAGTTTCATCTTGGCTTCACCTCACTCGCTTATAGTAGAAGAGGTTTAGGAGAAACATCTTGCACATCCTTGTCGTCGAAGACGAAAAAAACATTGCCCACTACGTCAAACGGGGTCTGGAGGAGCAGGGATATGCCGTCGATCTCGCATATTCGGGGCGGGACGCACTGGAATGGACAGCGGGCAGCACGTTTGACCTGATTGTGCTGGATATTCTCTTGCCGCCGCCCGATGGGTTAGCGGTCTGCCGCACCTTGCGAGCGCGCGGCGTGCAAACGCCGATCCTGATGCTCACGGCGCGTGATACGGTCGATGATCGGGTGCTTGGGTTGGATGCAGGTGCGGATGATTATCTGGTTAAGCCGTTCGCGCTGAAGGAATTGTTGGCGCGGTTGCGTGCACTCACGCGCCGGGCGCACGACGTGCCAAAGTCGCCCGTCCTAAAGGTTGCGGATATTTGCCTCGACCCACGCACGCTGCAAGTCACGCGCGCCGGGTATCTCATCGATCTGACAACGAAGGAATATGCGGTGCTGGAATGCCTGATGCGCGCACAAGGGGCGATCCTCACCCGCGAAATCATCGCCGATCATGTGTGGAGTTACGACGTTGCACACGGATCGAATGTTATCGATGTTTACATTCGCACGTTGCGACGCAAAATTGACGATCCATTTGCCCAAAAGCTAATCCATACTGTGCGTGGGACTGGGTATCGGTTTATGGTTGATGACGATGATCCAGCGCTTTAGCACGCTGCGCTTTCGTTTTGCGCTCTGGACAGCGACGTTCTTGATCACTGCACTGATCGGGTTCGGTGTCTTTGTCTACGTCATTATGTCCAGTGAACTGGCTCGTTCGGTCGATGATGCCCTCCAATTGAGCGCGGCGCAAGCGATTGCGGCGACTGTTGAAGATGGATACCTCTCCGTCTCCGACGGACTGCCCGAACTTTCGACGGTCCCATCCTTGCAAGACAAAGGGCTGACGATTCGTGTCCTTAACGCCGATGGAGTGACATTAGGCGCGTTAGGGGCGTATCGGGATTTGCCAGTCACAATTAGCAATCCTAGCGAAGGTGGCGAAGGCAACGTCTCATTTGTCACCCTCATGGATACTGACGATGCGGAGCCGGTGCGTTTTTATACTGCACCGATACTGTCGGACAACCGACTGCTCGGCTATGTTCAGGTTGGGCAATCGCTTGACCTGATGAATGATACGCTCGAACGCTTGCTGACGGCGCTCTTGATTAGCATTCCGCTTCTGGTCGGGTTAGCCTCTGTCGGAAGTTATGTCTTGGTGACGCGCACGCTAACGCCCATTGACTCGATCACGCGCACCGCCGAACGTATCTCAGCTCAGGATTTGCATGAGCGCCTCAACCTTCCCAACACGCATGATGAGGTCGGACGGTTAGCTGCAACGTTCGATACGATGCTCGACCGGCTTGAGCGCTCGTTTCTGCGCGAACGCCAATTCACGGCTGATGCCTCACACGAATTGCGGACACCGCTCACTGCTATGCAAACGATCATTGCCGTCACGCGTGGGCGTCGCCGCACGCCAGAAGCCTATGAGCAGGTATTGGATGACTTTAACGGCGAAACCAAGCGCCTGCGGCAGATGGTTGAAGATCTGCTCCAACTCGCACGCGGCGATCAAGGCGCAGACATTGCCCCAAAACTTATGAATCTCACCCTGCTCCTGCGCGATGTCGCTGACGTTTTCGCGCCCCTCCTAGAGTCCAAACAACTGAGGTTGGAGCTTGATGTCCCTGATAACCTTTTGATCATTGGGGACAGTGATAATCTTGTGCGCCTGTTCATCAATCTGCTCGACAATGCCGTGAAATTCACCGACGAAGGTGAAATTGGAATCCGGGCGTGTGCCGCCGTCAGGTCAGTTTCCATCGCCATTTCGGATACCGGGGTGGGTATTGCTGAAGGAGATTTGGCGCAGATATTTGACCGCTTCTATCGCGTCGATTCATCGCGCTCGACATCGGGGAACGGGCTTGGATTGTCGATTGCAAAGTCGATTGTCATAGCGCATCACGGACACATAGAAGTGTCGAGTCATCGAGGGCGTGGCAGCGTGTTCACGATTGTTTTTCCGACGGTTTCATCTACAGACGGACAGGAATTAGCTAGGCATCAAGCAATAACATAGAACCAGCAGAGTGAATACAGGGGTGGAGTTTACAGTGGCGCTGCCGACTTCATAGCCGTTTAATCGCCTTTTAATTCTGGCAGCGCACAGTGAGAATGTTCGAGCTTGAACCCAAGCACTTCATATCATTCAAGTCTATAAGGAGTAAGTGATGAAAACCAATCGCAAGTTGGCGATGCCATTGTTGGTACTGCTGGCGCTATTGTTCGGCAGCTTTTCCCATCTTGTTGGGCACGTACAGGCACAGTCGAACACAGCAGATGAGCAGAAATGCATTCTGATCGGAACTGAAACGGAATTGACCGACGATGAGAACGCGAGGGATGTCGGTGAAAGCGAAGCGGTCGATGACGCCAATGAAGATGAAGTCGGCGACATCGATGCACAGGACGCAGAAGGCGCAGCCGATGCCGAATCTGGAACCGATGCCATCGAATTGGACGATGCGGAAGCTACCGCCGTCTACACAGGCACTATCGCGGTCGATGAAGCGGCGTTTGTGGGCATGACCGATGCTGATTACTGTTCCGCGCTGACTGCGCTGGCGACAGTGAACGCCGAAGTTGCCCAGATGACTGCCGCCGCCGAAGGCACACCCACAATGGTGGAAATCGAAATTGAAAATGGCTATCTCGTCTACGGTGTTGCGTTGGACGACGGGCGCGATGTCAAAATCGATGCTGGCAGCGGCGCAATCCTAAACATCGATGAGGCAGACGACACGGAAACGGGTGCCGATCAAACTGATACGTCGGATGTTGTTGCGCCTGGCACTACCGGGATCACCGCAGACGAAGCCCAAGCGATTGCGGAGACCGAAACCGGCTCGACGACATTAGCCGTCGAATTCGATGTCGAAAATGGTGTACAAATCTTTGAGGTCGAAATGGCTGACGGCACGGACGTTCAGGTGAATGCCAATGACGGCACGATCATCCTGATCGAACAGCGGGATGCCCAGTAAGCTGGTCTCCAATTTCTGAATACAAATACAGGAGCAAAAGCGCAGAATATGTCGTCTGCGCTTTTGTGTGTCGTTTGATCCTTAAGTAATGATTTTCTTTGTTTGCACGGCGCGTTATCATCAACAGGTTACGTCAAAAATTGTTTCTGTGGAATCGAAAATGCGGGTCAGTTGCAATTATTGATTGGGATAAGTATTGCTTCAACTTCCTGAAATTCAGGCGTTGACTACTTTGTCAGCTGATGGGTGCTTACGGGATCAAGGTTGGATAATTCGCAGACGCCCCGGCAGAGCAGGTTACAAGCCCCCTCGTTTGGGTAGGCTGAACTGTTAAAATAACTCCTGACCCCATCATAGGCATGGGGTGAAAACAGAAGCGAGCAGCATCAGCCGTAGACCGGGCGCGTGAGCCATTCCTCAACGGACCAGCGATGGTCGGTCAAACCAGCTGCCATGGATGGGGTGCGTTTGACTTTTCTCTGGCAGCGCGCGCTGTGCGGACGAACAAAATGATAAAACGAGAGATACAGCGCAACATGAGTCTGTAAACGGTCGTGCCGACGAGAAGTTGCCCAGGTGCGGCGATGGAGTGCGCCAACGCCATGGCGAAAGGAGAGATTCACGCGTTCAATGAAGGACGTCGGGATGATGCCGGTGAAACCCAGTTCGCGCAGCTGCTGCCGGACGTGGCGGAGCGAACCGCAAAGCGCGCGTGGGAAGGTGGCAATGAGCCGACGAGCGCGCGAGGATTTTGATGATCTGGGCGAGATGCAACTGGGGACTTACGACCCAGACCCCCTCGACCCACGCGCCGAAATGAGCGGTGAGAAGGGCATGATACTGGCGCAACCCGTCGGAGAGAAAGATGGGGACGTGACCCGGTGCGAGCCGGGCGTGGAACCGGTGCATGAAGGGCATGGCGTCGGCGGTTTTGCGGGACGCGAGCAGATAGCTCAGGACGAGCTTGGTGGTCGGGTCGATGCCACGCCCCGCGTGAGGTCCCGGACCAGCGTTTCATGGAGATGGTCGGCGTGTGCCCCAAAGCGGTCAAGCCAGCGGGCAACCGTGTCATCGTCCACGCCCAGCACGCGGGCGATGTCGGCACGCGACATCCCGAGCGCGAGCAGCAGAAAAGCGGAGTGGACGAGGAGCAGCGGTTTGTGCAGGCGGAAGCGTGGCGTGTTGCGCCGGCTGGAGAAAACGTGCTGACAGGCTTGGCAGCGGAAGCGCCGGATGTCGTGGTGCTGACCCGCCCAACCGTCAGCGACGAGCGCGTGAACCGCTGCATCGGTACAGCCAAAGTAAAGGCAGTCGGGATGGAGACAGGCGTGACCGTGGGTCGGGCTGTGTTTGGGACGTCCACGTGTGGATTTCCGGGTCATGTAGGGTGGCGGTGGGCGGCGCGTCGTCGTGTTGAGCAGCACACAGGGGGCAGTCGTGCGGCGTCTTCGGCTTGGGCAGCTTGCGTTCAAATCAGCGACGGCGGATGCGGGTCAGGTGGTCGCTAAGCGTCTTGCGGGTTGCTCTCGGTTCGAACAGAGCACGGAGGGTGAGTCCGAGCGCGCCACAACTCCATAGGAACAGAAGACTGTCCAGGGCAAAGCAGAACAAACCGGCGTACAAGCTGGTAGGCATGGAGGGCTCTTGTGTTGATGCTGATGAAAACGCGGCAGTCTAGAGGTATTTTGTGGGCGAGTCAAGGCAAAAACGAATTATCCAACTTTGATCCGGTAACCACCAGCTGATTTTGGGAAGGTCGCTCATCTTGTTTTCTCCTTCCCCCTATTTAACCCCTTTTTGATGCGTTTGCCCTACATTCATGGCGACCCTATCTGTGCAGATTTAAGCAGGCTCAGTATCATTACTGCGCTGGTGATGATGTGTGTGCTGGAGGCGCAGTGATGGCTCAACCGCTCAAACCCAAAGATGTGAAGAAGCTGGAGGTAATTGACGACCTCGTCCGGCGAAATCGCTACGATGAGGCGCTGGCGGCGGCGCTGGAATTCACCCGTCAACGCCCTAAACTAGTGGACGGGTGGGAGGTACTTGCCGAGATTGCCGTCGCAGTTAAGAACGGTTTCTATCTGTGGAAGGCGGCGCGCACCCTGACGCAGCTTGAGCCACAGGAGGATGCCTACGCTTTCAATCTGGCATACGCCGCTATGAACATGGAGTGTGTCTTTCTTGCGCGGCAGTCGCTGGATAGCTATCTGAAGCGCTTTCCGCAAGGTAGCATGATCAAACAGATCATGGAGATGAAAGCGCCCATCGATCAGTTCGTGCAGGATTTGATCGACAAAGGCGAAGTCCCGGCAAATGTCAACATTGATGACATGGCGGCATTCGAGCTAGGGCGTTTCCTCATCACCAACGGCGACACTGCGGAAGGGCGGCGGTTGTCCTTGCAAGCGGCGCGCAGTATGCCCGACTTCCCCTCACCACTCAACAACGTTTGTTTGTCGTATATGGTGGATGGCGATCTGATCAAGGCGCTGCAAGTCGCCGACGAGGGGCTGGCGAAACATCCCGATAATCTGTTCGCACGCAGCACGAAGGCGCAGCTGCTAGTGAAGCTCGGTCGACTGGACGAAGCGCAAGCGCTTATCGAGGTGCTGGCGCAAGAATCGCCGGCGAACCTAGATCACTGGGTGAAGGTCATGGAAAGCTGCGCGTATGCCCACGACCATCAGCGCGTGATTGAGGTGTATGAGCGTGCTGTCCAGTTCTTCAAGGCAGAAAAGTTTGTGATGGAACCCGCGCTGCACCACTTCGCCGGGACTGCCTATGCCTTTCTCGGTGCTGAGACCAAGGCACAGGCAGAGTGGAAGAAAGTCCCCCACAATCATATGTATGGCGAGATCGCTCGTCGTAATCTGCGCGAATTTCGCAATCATGGCGCATGGTATTTCTCGTTTAATGACTGGATTCCGCGCCGTTGGATTGAGGCGATGATCGCCGCCATTGAGCGTGGTGTGAAGCGCAGTAATGAGGCGGTAGAACGGGAGATCGAACGCTTGCTGGCGAAAACGCCGGGATTTGAAGCCTCAGCATCCCTTCTGCTTGAACGGGGCGACCCTGATGGATTGAAGACCGCGCTCCAACTGGCAAAATACTATCCGCTGCCCGGTCTAGCCGATTTTGCGCGCAGTCGGCGTGGAGGGGACGAGCAGCGCATCGAGGCGGCGAACCTTGCGTCTCGTTATGGAATGCTACTGCGCTCCGAACCGGTCACCTTGATCATTGAAGGAGAACCGCAAGAACTGCTGCTGCTGGACTTCGAAATCTACACGGAGGCGGACGACGGCGGCAAGCCCCTGCCGAAGGCGGCACAAGGACACTTGGAGGCGGCGCATCAAGCGTATGTCGCTGGCGATTTTGAGCGCACGCTCAGCGAAGCAGAAAAGGGGCTGGCGCTCGCACCGAAATCCCCCGCTTTCTTGAATCACACGGCAACTGCCTTGCATCTGCTCGAACGTCACGACGAGGCGGACGCAGTCAATCGCCGACTTGCCGCCGAATATCCAGATTACCTGTTCGCTCGCGTGGCAATGGCAGACATGTGCATCCGTGGTGGGCAGCTTGACGAGGCGTACACATGGATTGATCCGCTGCTGACGCGCCAGCGGTTTCACATTTCTGAGTTCCGCGCCGTGGCACTGATTTTCATCAGCTATTGGCGTGCGAAAGGCGAGCTGACCGGTGCGAGCCACTGGATACAGATGCTCGATCAGGTCGATCCCGACAGCGTAACTGCTGACATGCGTCTCACTGCGTCGATGGTTGGGATACTGGATAAACTGAAGATGCGCCCGAAGAAGCGGAAGTAATCGCAGAAAGTCAGGGTTGTCTTTAGCTGAACCGCTCTACATGGTCTGTACCGAAAGCGTCAGATCGTGGTATCCTGAGTGAAGAAATCGGCAAACAAGCAGTAGAGTCACCTGAAACACTAGGTTTGTGATTGTCGTAATTTTCGACGGGGCTGACGGACAGGCACAAAACATGGGCGATATTTAGGTAACTCGTACCATAAGAGCTAAATGCCAGCAATCCTTTGAATGTCTAAATCGTAGACGATGTAACTGAACAGATTTCGTGCCATCCCTTGCTTGTTTTCGTCATCCCCAAGTTCCCACAGCTGATTGATTTTATCGATGGCTTCGACACATAGGGCTAACTCTAAAGCGATTTTCTCTGTTTCGCTTGTGCGTGCTTCCCAGTGCGCGATCTCGCGCTCATTTTGCTCTTTGCGGCGCGGACGATGTTGCTGCCATGTGACCCAAAAGTGCTTGAGTAAACGTTGAAGCGAACGGCGCTGAAAAAACAACAGCACTAGGAGCAATAAGAGATTGAGCGGCAGGGAAATGTCGAATACAGGCACGTTGGACTCGGAAACTTGAGAAATTCAGCCTCCGAATCCTATGGATGCCGGTTTGATGGTCAAGTCTGAATTCTCAACGGTTTATCTCAGCAGTACCCACTAGATAACTAAGTTTTTACACGGTACGCCGACAGGATGGACATGGCAATCGCCTGCGTTATCTGAGTGTTTGAGTTCGGCGGAACACCACCGCTTTATCAACCACTAGGATGATGAGGAATCATTCTGCGGGTTGACGCCTTGCCGCCTACGTAGAGCGACAATAACGATCAGACGAAATTGTATCATTTCGCCGTGTCGTACACGGAGGCAACTAATTCATGAGAAAGTATCACTTTTTAGCCATCATCGGAACACTGTTTCTCGTGGTGGGGTTCGCGCTCCTCGCTAATACCAGCGTCGTAGCGCAAGAAGCGGCACCTGAGCCGCTAGCCGATCCGCCGTATCTGGCGGAATATTACAATGCGTGGGTAGCATCCCCACACGCGGATTACACCGCAGAAGCATTCGTCCACTGGAATGAAGAAGGCGAAGTCCCAACGGACTGTGCCAAGTGCCACAGCGAAGGCGGTTATCTCGACTTCGTAGGCGCGGACGGTTCAGAATTCGGCGTGGTCGATGCGGCTGCCCCATTAGGATCGGTTGTGACGTGCGATGCGTGCCATGCGCCCGCCGCCCGTGACCTGACGGAAGTTACCTTCCCATCCGGCGCGACGATCACCGATGACGGCGGCTCTGCCCGTTGTATGCAGTGCCACCAAGGACGTGCCTCGACGGACAGCGTGAACGCCAAGCTGACTGAACTCGGCTTGACCGAAACGCCCGATGTGGTGAATGCCGAACTCGGTTTCATCAACATTCATTATTATGCGGCGGCGGCTTCATTGTACGGTTCAGAAGCACGCGGCGGGTATCAATACGACGGCATGGTCTACCAGATGCAGAATAACCATGCTCCCGGCGTGGAAACCTGCGCTGACTGCCACGACCCGCACACGCTGCAAATTCAAGTTGAGACGTGCGCCACGTGTCACGAAGACGTTGAGACGAACGAAGACCTGCAATTCATCCGTATGCAAGGGTCTGGCTCGGACTATGACGGCGACGAAGACACGAACGAAGGGATTGCCGAAGAAATTCAAGGGCTGCAAGAACTGCTGATGGAAGCGATTCAAGCCTATGCCACTGAAATTTCAGGCACAGCGATTGTGTACGATGAAGCCACGTATCCCTACTGGGTCACGGACACGAACGCTAACGGTGAAGTCGATGAAGGCGAAGCAACCCGCGAAAATGCTTATCACGGATTCACGGCGAACTTACTGCGTGCAGCGTACAACTATCAGGTGTCGATTAAAGACCCCGGTGGTTATGCCCATAATCCGCAGTATCACATTCACCTGCTGTTCGACTCGATCTCATCGCTGAATACTGCATTGCAAGAACCTGTCGATATGGAATTCGCGGTTCGCAATGATCCCGGTCACTTTGATGTAACTGCCGAAGCGTTCCGTCACTGGGATGCAGAAGGCGAAGTCCCCGGTACTTGTGCGCGCTGCCACAGCGCCACCGGTCTGCCGGTGTGGGTTGCCAACGGCGTCAATGTTGCTGAACCCATTGCCAACTCGCTCACCTGCTCCACCTGCCATACTGATCTGCAAGACTTTAATTTCTTAGAAGTCGAGCAAGTGACGTTCCCAAGCGGCGCGGTGCTGTCGTTTGCAGAAGAAGGCGAAACCGACGAGAACAACCTGTGTTTGTCGTGCCATCAAGGACGTGAATCCACCGTGAGCGTCAATGCGGCGATCCGTCGTGCCAGTGTCGGTGATGACGAAGTATCCGACGCCCTCACGTTCCGCAATGTGCATTACTTCGCGGCAGGCGCAACCCTGTTTGGCGGCGAAGCACAGGGCGCGTATCAGTATGAAGGCAAAGAATACAATGGTCGCAATCTGCATGACGGTGAAGGCGAAGCCGTAACCTGCTCTGACTGTCACGACGCGCACACGGGCGAAAATGACCTCAACCTGTGCGAAGACTGCCACGACGTTGAAGAACAGAGCGACGTGCGTTTGATCCGCCAGACCGAAGATGTTGAACTGGTCGACTATGACGGTGACGGCGACATGGAAGAACCCATCGCTGATGAAATCCAGTCGTTTAATGATGCGTTGCTGCCAGTCATCCAAACGTATGCTGCGGATACCGTCGGCACGCCCATCGCTTACAACCCGAACGCCTATCCCTATTGGTTTACTGATACGAACGGCAATGGTACGGTTGATGCTGAAGAAAGCAATAATGACCACCGGTATGTGACGTGGACGCCCAATTTGCTGCGTGCGGCGTACAACTACCAGTACATCCAGAAAGACCCCGGCGCGTTCGCTCACAACGCGGACTACGCTATGCAGGTCTTGTATGACAGCCTTGAATCCATCGGTGGCGCAGATGCGGTTGGGACGTTCACGCGCCCACCTGTTACAGCCACGACGGAATAAGGATCACCTCAGTCTCCCTCTCATCGCTGCCCCTTCCCAGAACATCGGGAAGGGGTTTTTGAGTCGATAACTCACCTTACGCAGATCGTTATTTCTGACCTACTCTAGTTCGCTCATGCAGTCCTCGACGTAGCGTTCGGCATCACTGCCCATCAACTCGATATACAGTTGATAATAATCGAGCCAATCCTCGCGGCATTCTTCGATCATCAAAACACCACCCATGCCCACCAGCGCGGCTGTATGGGTCTGGTTTAGGTTCAAGGCGGCACGATAACTGTTTAGTGAATTATCGTATTCGAATAGATAATAGTACACATCGCCCCGTGTGACATAGGCTTCGGTATAGGTGGGGTCAAGCCGAACCACACGGTTTAAATCGACCAGCGCATTAGCGAACAGGTCGTTGTAATAATAGCTGTAGCCGCGTTTATAAATCGCGTTGACGTGATCCGGTTGGAGTTCAACCGCCCGTGTGAACGCCTCAATAGCGTTGCCGTAGTTGTGTCTCAGAATATCTTCTAAACCGCGCTCGTAAAATTGATCGGCGGTGACAGGTTCAGGGCGTTGGTTACGCACGGGTTCGGTGAGCCGAATCAGCAGCATCAGCACGATCACGACCAGCGCCAGCACACTGATCAAGAGGGTGACTCCCGTCAAAGGCAGTCGATTGATCTTTTGAGGGGCTGCAACGTGAGAAATAAACTGACCCAGCGGTAAGCTCACTACCGATGTCCGCGCAGCAAGGGGGCGCATGGGCTGCGCGGTGATGCTCACGCCGTCGGG
>JBBQRJ010000130.1:0-10921 GCA_038214955.1 Aggregatilineales bacterium
GTTATGGGATCACAGGCAGGGCGGCAAGATCACCGTTGATGCGTACTACAGCGGTTGAGAACCAACCTGTCCAGCGGGCATCTTGCGCGTAAATCCAATCGCTGGTGTCGTTTCGACCTAGTACCGCAAATTCTGCGCCAAACGTAAACGTATTGACCACATTCGCGCTTAAACCCGGTCTGACACGCATATTCACAGCATTTGAACCCGTCACCGTGAGCATCACTTCACGGGGGGTGCGTACATTAACAGGGTCAATTTCCGCTACGGTGATCGGCGCAAAGGACGACTCTGAACAATCGGGCGGCTGAGGAAAAGCGAGATCGCGGGCGCTGCTCAAACACACCGACAAAATATCACCATCCATCAAACGGCGCGGCAGGCGTAGTTCAATCACCTGACCGACTGCCATTTCCGCATCATAGACGAGCGCGGCTTCTGCTGTGCCAACTTGCGCGAATACGCGCCCCGGCTGCATTGAGATGATCACGTCCGCACGCTGATCACGATTGCGGTCAATCTCAATGTCCACCTGTGTTTCGGCACTCGGCGGCGCAGCGGTTTCTAGCTCGATATAGACAAATGAGTCATTGCGGAAGGACTTCACCTGTACCAGATTGAGCAGGTCTAGCGATGAATCCGCCGCGTCATCTGTCAGCGATGGGGCGAAACTCTCCCACTCTGTCGGGTCGCCGTCCAACGCCAACCAGGTTAGCCCCTCTGGAAGGTCAGGAAATTCATCAAGTTCCAACAACCATGACACAATACGCTGGGCTAAAATAGTATTGCCCGCGTAACGCGGAATAGTCGAACCGCCAATAATGCTTAAACCAAAGCCGTTTTGTAGGAATTCGCCGTCACCAATGATGGCAATTCGAGACCCCGTGCGCGTGTTTTGCCCTACAGCGGCAACGTTCATCAAGCCTTGCGGATCGGTTTCTATGTTGAGTTCAAGCGGGGTTGGTTCGCTCAAACGCAGCGTCTCTGCCGTTGTTTCAGCATACAAGGGAGATGCCAGCAGCAATGCAGCCGCCTCGCTGTCAATGCCGAACGGCTCTACCCGAATGGGACGCGCTCCCCATAAACGCACAGGGAGATCGTAGCGTGTGATGGGTTCAAAGATCGGGTTTGGTACGGGGTCGCCATCAGCAAAGAGATAACTTGTTTCCACTTCGCGGATCGTTCCGAGCGTGAACCAGGGTTCGATCAACAAACCGTTGAGCAGACTCACGCCATAATCCAGTGTCAACAAGCGGTCAAGCCCGTTATTTTGGGGATCAGGGCGTGCGCCCAACTGCCCCGGCGGATCAATTGCCAGCAGCAGATGAGCGCCACGCGCCATTTGCAGCCAAATTCGCGCCAGATAATCAGCAGGCAGCGATTGACGGGGGCGTACCATAACAATCACGCGGGTATCTTCGGGCAGCGCATCCGTCAGGCGTATCCATGATGTGCGTGCGCCTTGCGCGATAAACATTTCGCCCAACCGCGACACACCGTCGGGACCATTGTCCGTCACCGAGGCGACTTGCAGCAGCCGCGCATCTTCAACGAACACGACGTGCGGGCGCGTATCTTGCTGTGTCCCTTGTGTGAGTCCCGGCTGCGTCAGAATCAGCAAGCCGAACAGTAGAATCAATACGCGCATGGTATCACCCACCCGGCGTCGGCGTCCTTGTGGGCGACGGCGACGGTGTAATCGTCACAGTAGCAGTCGGCGCAGGTGACGGGAACGTGAACTCAGCCGCTTCAACATCTAACATCCATGTGACCGCATTCAGCGCGAACCGCACGTTGCCGGGATAGACAAATCCTGAACTGTTGGTCGGTGAGGTTTTGAAACCACCGCCGTTCGACACAAATTCACGATCTCCAACGACGACGAGGCGCGTTCCGGTGCGTTCGTTGCTGTACGCTGCCGAGAGGGGCAATATGCCCTCGGCTGTATCTAACCCGATGTTGAAATCGAACACGCCGCTTGTGAGGTAACTCGCCCAGTCGCTCTCACCGTAGTAGTCTTCTTCGGTGAAGATCAACGGGGTCACCTGAAAACCTTGAATACCCGAATCGACTTCGAGTGACCGCGCCGTGAAGAAGTTCAGCGGTTCTTCAATCCCGTCGGTGATCGGGTGTTCGATCAAGCGCGTGGTTGAAAACGTAGAATTGAGCGTGCGCCGTTCACCGACTTGCACAAACTGCGTTGTCGCGGTAGGCGCAAGGGTGAATGTTGGCTGCGGGGTTGTTCCTTCAACCGATTCGGGAACAATGACTTCAGTGGCTTCGGGAAGGGGTTCGGCGGTCACTTCTGCCAGAATGGGCAAGAGGGCGCCCTCACTGGCAACAACATCGTCCAACCCGCGAATACCCATATCCGTCCACATCAGCGCGAACATGCCCCCGCCCGAAGGAAAGGCTCGATTGCGCGTTTCGACGGTGGGGTTCGCAAACAACAGCATTTTGCCGCCATTGTTGACGTATGACCAGAGCCGTGCGGTTTGGTCGGGCAATAAATCGCCCGTAGGACCCGCGATGACGATCAAATCGGCATCTGTCGGGAACGTGGTACGCCATTCCAGCGTAAACAGGTTTGCGCCAAGTTCGCGCAGCAGTCCGGCAAATCGAGACAGCCCCGCTGTACCACGATCAAAACGACTGGCTTCTCCAGCGGCTTCGGTGAAATAAATATTGACTCCATCCAAACGGGGGATGTCTTGCAACATATTCTCTGCTTTAACCTGTGACCCCATGCCGATGCTTAACACAAGCAGCATAGCGATAGTGGCAAAGCCAGCAACCCAGAAACGGTGTAAACGCATAAGAAGAACTCCTAGCACAAAAAAAGGTTATTTGCGCGAAGTAGCAGGAAAATCGAACCTGCCCATCATTCTAATCGTTTCTCACCCAAATTGCCCATAACGACAACAATTACACACAGGATCAAAAGTGAGTTTCAAGCGATACGGGTACTAGGGGGGCGGTAACGAGGTTCGGGAATCGGTAACGCTTTCTCACGCATCACCGCCAAAATGCGCTCTTTTGCCTGTGACATACTCCCCACGCCTAAAGGCAGGGGCTTTACAGCGTTTTTTTCGGTAAGATTGTCGAGTCTTTGCTCGCACCGTTCAAATTCGCATTCGCGCCCGCAGAAATGCTATGCTGCTTATGCGGTTGGTCGAGCATTTGATCGAGCGCAACACACCAGACGAGATTGTGTAGGCATCTCATTTTCTCGTTCCGAAACCTGTATTCATCCTGACCGAAAGAAGATTCAGCTATGCACACGCTTGGAAATACGCTCCGTGAATATGGGATCGGTTGGGGAGAAGTCATACGACGGGTTTGCTTCATGCTGCTCACGCTCGGATTAGCGGGCATCATACTGGGGGTCGGTCAGCAATCCGCGCCGAACCCCGACTTGATCAATATCCTATTTGTCGGCGCATTCCTGCTAGGCGCGTTCGCATTCACGATCTACCCTATTCTCGTAGTCTTGATGCAAAACCCGCGTTTGCGTATTCACGAACGCGGCGTCTCGCTGACCACACGCGGAGGCGAACAAAGCTGGCGTTGGGATGAGTTTACGCTGTTCAAAGGCTTATTCACGAATTATCGCCTGTTTGGATTTATCCCATTGTTGCAAACGGGAGCGCATCATTTTTACGTGGGCGATAAAAAAGTGATCACCCTGACGCAGTTGCTCGATAAGCCGGAGGATATTTACACGCTTCTGGCAACCAACATCAGCAAAGCCATGCTGCCCGCCTTCATCCGCAGCTATGATCGGGGCGACACGCTCCCGTTTGGCAGCATCACGGTAGCGAAAACGGGTGTGATCGTCGGGAAAGACACAATCCCTGTGAACGACGTGAAAGCCGTTAGCACGACGCCGGGTAAACTCTTGCTACAGCGCCGTTCAACAAAAATCCCAACGCAAATTCAACTCGCGGATTCGCCTAACCCGGCTGTGTTAGTCGCCATGCTGCGATACATCGCACAGGGCGGAAAGAGTTAACTGTTTTTGCTGTCCCATTTGATTGATCGACTGCATCGCAAAACCAAAGAGGCTGCTTGATGAAATAAAAAAAGGGCGATCCTCAACAGGATCGCCCTTAAAAGTCAGAACTACATCGGCATTTCGGTCATCGCGGCGAACGGTACGCCGGGATTGTCGTAGCCAATCATTTCCATGTCGGCACGCACGGCGGCAATCTCATCATCCGTCGGGTGTGCAACTGGACCCACAAAGCCTTCGCCCGAACCATCGAGGAACGGCAGCAAAATTGGCACGGCGCTGGAGACGTTCCGCAGCGTGTATTGTGCATACGACGTGTTATTCGGCAGCAGTCCGCCAATTTGACGGACGAGGACGCGGTGCGTTTCTTCAACCGCAGCAATTTGCGCGGTGGTCACAGCAAACGCGACGGTGTCCGGCGATCCTGCGAAAATGCGGGTCGCGGCGAGGTAAGCGCCTGTAAACGCGGTTTCTGCCACTTCGGTGATTGCCGCGAAAAGGTCTTTATCGGCAAACAAGCCATCCGGCACATAAAATTCTGTGAAAAGGGGTTCTGCGCCCAGCGAAACCAGCAGTTCAAGGTGATCTTGTTCTGCCAAGAAACCTGCCTTCAAATAATTGACCTGAGTTTCACCCAAGCCCATGTCCGCTGCGCCGTTGATGGCGGCGAGATAGTGGGTTGTGGCGAACAGTTCCGCAGTCGAAGCGATGTTGAGGATCGTCTGGAGATCATCATCTGGCACCTCTTGACCGAGAAGTCGGCTGATGCCGAAAATCTGGTTGAAACTGAGAAGAGTGCCGCCACCGAGTACCGCGCTACCCTTGAGAAATGCACGACGAGACAAGTTGTTCATGTTAGCTCCTGATAGGGTCAATTTTTTGATCAAGTGCTGGCGCCTAGCACTTCATCGGTTGCCAATATATTGGATACATCTCTCTATACGCTGTAGATCATCGAATTGGATTTATGAGTGTTTAATGAAATAAAAAGGGCGATCCGTAAGATCGCCCTTAAGAGTGTGCGGGAGTAAATTTATTCGAGGCGCTTGGAAACGTCTAACAAATCGTCGGCTTCTTGCAGCATCTTGTCTGCAATGGGGTCGCCTTCTTTAGCGGCTTTACGCACCCAACCCAGAGACGCCTTCAACATCGAACGCATCCGCCGTGCGAGGAGGGTATCATCTTTGCCGCGACGCTCATCAAGGTCATACTGTTCCATCAACTCGTTATAAGACACAAATGCCAATGTAGCGGTCAGCGTGATCAGGACTTCAATTTCTTGCGGGTCGGCGTTGCCGAAACTCGGTTCGTCTCGAACAGCACTCATGACCATCTTCATATTCAAACGCGAACGCACAATCTCCTGAAGGGTGTCCAAACGATCTGCCCACAGCGTCGTAATCGACTCGGCGGGGAGATTCTTAAGCAGATGACGCATGAGCGCAGTAATAGTTTCAACGTCTAAACCATCCACGCCATCCATGTCGAGCGAGCTATTGATAAAATCTTGAAACGCATCGCGTCGGTCTTCGCCATTCTTTAAGGACATGAGTTCACAACTCCAGAAGATGAACAATTAATCGTGATACTGTTAAATATAACGGAACATTTCGATATATACAATTAATCTTTTTCCGAATTTTGTATGAATCTTGTCGCAACTGTTCAGAGGGTTATAATATCGGAAAGAATTAGGGGATTAAGATGACAGAACTTCTAGAAAAAGCCTTTGCGGAAGCCTCAAAACTGCCTGATCATGAGCAAGACGACTTGGCAGAATCCATCTTCGAGATGCTTAATTCTGAAAAACAGTGGGATGATTCTTTTGCCCGTTCGCACGATGTACTTGCAATTATGGCAGATGAAGCCCTTGCAGAATATCGAGCAGGCAAAACGCAACTGCTTGACCTCGATGAGGTATGATCTCCCACACAACTGCTCAGTTTCGAGAGCTTTATTGGGTGCTGCCAAATGAAGTCCGTAATCACGCAAGAAAAGCCTATGCACGTTTCAAGCAAAACCCATCACATCCGGGTTTAGTCTTCAAACAAGTGCATCCATCGAAACCGATTTATTCGGCACGGGTGAGTAGAAATTACCGTGTACTTGGGATACGTGAAGACAACACCTTAATTTGGTTCTGGATTGGGACTCATGCAGAGTATGACAAAATTATCTCTCAACTATAGCATTGAGCGAAAAGGCTAAGGCTATGCTCAAAAGGTTGTTTATCACAGCGGCGCTGCTGTTGACTGTCAGCGTCGTACATGCACAGGAGGGCGTTAGTCCCGCCCTTGAATACCAGTTGATCACGCTGGAAGAAACGACTCAACAGATACGCGCCCTGAACGCGCTGGAAGATGTGGAGCGCGTATTCCCCACCCGCGCAGACACCATCGAGTATTTGCGTAACCTCTACGAGCGCGATCTTCCGGTAGAAGAAGCAGAACGCGCCGAAGCCTTTTACGTCGCGCTCGGTTTGTTCTCGAACGATGTTGATCTGCGCGAGGTCTATCTCACGCTGTTAAGCAGTCAAGTCGCCGGGTTCTATGACCCCGAAACACAAACCATGAACGTGATCCCGATGAGCGAGGACACACCGGGAGACTCGCTCTCGATGCTCGAACAGATCACTTACGTGCATGAGTTCACCCACGCGCTGCAAGATCAGCATTTTGATTTAAACGCCGTGCTGCCTGCTGAACTCATCAATGAGCCGGATCGTGCGTTAGCCGTGCGTTCGCTGGTCGAAGGGGATGCAACTGTCGCTATGACCGTCTTTTTGCAAGAGGTCGCCATGAGTGACCCAATGGCGGCGTTAAGCATCCTCACCGAAGGGTTAGCATCAGGCGGGCTGTTCTTGCCGCCGGGAATCCCGCCAATCCTCGTAACAGAACTCACGTTTCCGTATGAAGCAGGGGCAGCTTTCGTCACGACACTTTACAACAACGGGGGATGGGAAGCTGTCAACGCGGCATATGCCAACCTGCCCACCACCAGCGAACAGGTCATGCACCCGAATAAATATCTGAGCGGTGAAACAGCGATCCCTGTTGAACTGCCCGATTTTACCTCAATGTTAGGCGACACTTGGACGCAAGCATGGGATGTGACGCTGGGCGAGTTTTATCTACGCGCTCAAATAGATACGGAACTTGCGATTGCAGAGGCGAGCAGCGCAGCCGCTGGTTGGGGTGGAGATCGGTTTCAGGTGTACACGAACGGGGATCAACTGGCGTCTGTCTTGCAAATCGTATGGGACACACCCGAAGATGCAGCCGAGTTTCAAGAGAGTTACGCCGCCTATGCCGATGAGCGTTTCGGCACAACGGGTGATAGTGGGTGCTGGTCAAACGCGGACGGCGTGTTGTGCTTACAAGCGTTAGCCGACGGATCAAGCAGGGTCGTCACCGCGCCAACGCTGGAAATCGCCGCCAATTTGCGGGGGTAAGTTTATTGCAGTAGGGGCGTGGCGACGCCATTGCCCCTACGGTTAATTTTCGTCAATTTCTGCTGCTTGATCTATGAAAAAAGTCCTATGCATTCACAAGAAGATTTAAAACAACATTATAGGGAGCAGCGAGACTTTGTGCTAGAATCTTTGTGTGCGTTCAAGTTGCCGGAAAGCCTGATGACGAAAAGTCCGCAATCTCCATCGGTAGAAAACTTCCTGAAAGCAGTCTACATCTTGCAGCAGGGGTCAAACCGCGTTTCGACCAATACCCTGCGCGATGTACTGAACATCACTGCGCCGTCTGTCACAGACATGGCACAGCGATTAGTCACGGCGGGCTATGTGGATTACCAGAAGTATCAAGGGGTGATTCTGACGCCTACAGGGGAGCATATCGCCTTGAAGGTCATCCGCCGTCACCGCCTGATCGAACTGTATCTCGTGCGCGAACTGGGCTACGCGCTGCACGAAGTCCATGAAGAAGCTGAACGACTTGAACACGCGGTTTCTGACCGATTTATTGATGCGCTGGCGGGCAGACTCGGCGATCCCGGTTTTGACCCACACGGCGATCCTATCCCTGCGGCAGACGGCACGATGATCCCGGCGCGTCCTCTACAACCCCTGTCGGCACTGGCAGCGGGCGATATTGCCACCGTTTCGCAGTTCAAAACCAGCGATCCTGACATGCTTCAGCACATCCTAGATCGGGGATTCACGCTCGATTCACATATCGAAATCGTCTCGGTTGACCCGTTCGACGGACCCGTTATGACGCGGATCAATGGCGAATCGCGTATGGTTGGGCATCAGGTCGCAGATTGCATTCTCGTACAGCGGCTCACGTAAATTCTACGTAAGAAACCTTGATAGATTGTTGACTCTCCCCTTATCAGGGCATACTATGAAGGGAGTAGGGACGCCCCGTTGGGCGTCCGTTGTAGCGGACACGCCGTTGCGTGTCCCTACGGATGATCATGTGATTTCTAATTTGTGTCTCCATATAGTAAGAAATCGAAAAACTATGGCGAAAAACTACTACGAGACACTCGGCGTAAAACGTGACGCAACCGATGCGGAGATCAAAAAAGCGTTTCGCCGTTTAGCAAAGAAACATCACCCCGACGCCAACCCGAATGATCCGCAGTCGGAAGCTCGCTTCAAAGAGATCAATGAGGCGAATGAGGTATTGAGCGACCCCGACAAGCGCAAAAACTATGATCGTTTCGGCACAGGCAACCCGCAAGGGATGGGTTTCGGCGGCGCTCCCAACGGGGGATACCCCTACACCACGCAAAACCCTGATATTGATCTGGGCGACCTGATCGGCTCGATTTTTGGCGGTTCGCGTGGGCGTAGTGCTGCTGGCGCAAGTCCACGCGGCGGCTTTGGTTTTACCAACGAGCCAGCACGGGCAAATGGAAAAGACATTGAACAACCGGTAACGATCACGCTGCGCGAAGCCTATGAAGGCACAACCCGTCAAGTGACCATCGGAGAGCGTGCGATCCGCGTGAAAATTCCGGCGGGCGCAACCGATGGTACGCGGGTGCGGCTGACGGGAGAAGGCGAAGCGGGTGTCAACGGGGGGAAACAGGGCGATCTGTATCTGGTGATGCAGGTCGAACCTGACAGCACGTTTGTACGCGAAGGTGATAACCTGACCGTCGAAGTCAAAATTGATATGTTTACGGCGCTGCTTGGCGGGGAAGTCGAAATCCCAACCCTCGCACGATCTTTACGCTTGAAAGTGCCAGAGGGAACCCAGTCGGGCAAGAAGTTTCGGCTGACCGGGAAGAGAATGCCCCAACTCAAACAGCCGGACAAATTTGGTGATCTTGTCGCCCGCGTTTTGATCACCGTGCCAGAGAACCTGACGCCAGAACAACGCGAACTGGTTGAACAGCTTAAGCAATCGCTTTAACCCCGCAGTTCATAAACGTTGAACTGGTAGAATGGCTTAAGAAGTCACATTACGCAGGGTGTCAGTTTGACCCCCGCCCCGCTCGCTGCGCTCGCCTCCCTCCCCCGAATTCAGGGGAGGGCGAAAACAGGAGTCTGCTTGCTCCCCTCCTCGAATTCAGGGGAGGGGTCGGGGGTGGGGTCAGTAATAACGATCTACGTAAGGTGAGTTAAGAAATCGTTTTAACACCGTGCTAAAATAGCAGGAGTGCAGATTGCATTCCTGTTTTTGTTTACCGAGGTTGATCCTGTGATAAAACCGACACTCCTTCTGATACTCGCTTTGCTATGCAGCGCGGCGTGCCAACCGCAGCCAAGCGTCACCCTACCAGAGCAAGCGACTGTCAGCACCCCTATCTCATCCCTACCGATGAATGTGGCACATCAAGCGGCGACTCCAACGCCTGTCCCGCAGGAAATCATCAATGCGGCAGATGCGGAATACATGCTGCTCACGAATATCTATGAACGGGTTGTCCCTTCCGTCGTCAACATTGATGTGACGTTCACTGATGTTGATCCGTTTGGGTCAAGCAGCGCCAGCGGTTCGGGCATGATCTACGACGATCAGGGGCATATTGTCACCAACGCGCATATTGCCTCCAATGCGACCTCCGTCCTCGTGACGTTTTACGACGGTTCGGTCTCAGATGCGACGGTTGTGGGCGTGGATGTCTACAGCGACCTCGCCGTGATCAAGGTGGATGTGGAACGCGAACGCCTTGCTCCGGTGGTCTTTGGCAATTCGGACGCTGTGCGCGTCGGTGAGCGTGCCATCGCCATTGGCAATCCCTTCGGTTTGGCGAGTTCGATGTCAGTGGGCATTGTAAGCGGCTTGGGGCGTCAACTGCCTTCGGCGGAATTGATCAGCGCGACGGCGGGCGGTTTCCAGAACCCGTCGATCATTCAGGTAGACACCGAAATCAATCCCGGCAACAGCGGGGGTCCTCTGCTCAACTCCAACGGGCAGGTGATCGGCGTAAACACCGCGATCCGCACCGAGTCGGGCGTCTTTCAGGGGATTGGCTTCGCCGTTCCTTCTGCAACCGTCTTGCGCGTCGTCCCCGACCTCATTGCGAATGGACAGGTCGAATACGCATGGCTCGGCATTTCGAGCGAGTCCGTTGATAACGGGTTCAGTGTAGCGGGCTTGGCAGAAACCTTAAACCTCCCCGTGAACGAGGGCGTGATGATTTCGCAAGTCTCCCCGAATTCTCCGGCGTCGAATGCGGGTTTGCGCGGCGGTACACGGGAAGTCCTCGTGCGCGAACGTCGAGTCTGCGCGGGCGGTGACATCATCGTAGCGATCAACGGGGAATACGTTCGCAATATGGACGAATTGGTGTCGTATCTGGTGGCAAACGTCCGCCCCGGCGATACGATCACGCTGTTGATTGTGCGCGGCACGCAAACCTTTGATGTTCCCGTAGACATGATCTCGCGCCCGCCCGACCCGCTGACTCCCCTGTGTGAAGAATAGGAGACTTGCCATG
>JBBQRJ010000131.1:0-10868 GCA_038214955.1 Aggregatilineales bacterium
GCGATCTGATTTCCAGCACTTACTGTTGGACTATTTGCTTGAAGATGTAGATAAACCGTGTTATTGCCATTTGGATGATCAAGGATAATCAACCATGCTGTTCCATTGTCGACCCCACCTGCATTGATACAATCTTGGCCATGTAAAGACCAAGCCTCAGAAGAGCCTGCAAACGATACAACTGCATTTGCAGCAGTACGGACATCAAACGAGGCAGTGTTATTATTTATATCAATGCCATTATGCAAATATGGAGAGGTAAAGTATCCACGCGTGATGTTACGGGTATCTGTAGTAGGCCAATAAAGAAAGCGTTCTGTACTCTGCAAGGCTATTGGAGCATTGTCCACTGCGATGAGAGAAGGCAAACTGGATAAGTCAGTTTGAGCCGACCAGCCAAGCAAAGCAATTGGACGATCTGCAAATTCATAGTGCATCCAAGAATATTTACTTATATCTAGGACAGAAATCTCATCTTCGACAGCTTGCACAGCAACGTACTGACCGTCTGGAGACAATTTCACTAGAAAAGCAGGTGTAATCTCCGTGATGAGTGAAAGTGCGCCTGTCTGAGTATCTAAACGATACAAAGCCGTGTAAAACCCTAACTCAAGTCTTTCTCCAACCAATACTGTGTGATTGTCAATCCAACCTATTGGGAACAAAGGGATTTGTTTGTCAAAACTCTCATGAGTTACAAGATACTCTGCAGTCTGAGTTTGCGTATTCCAAAGGATTAAATTGAATTCGCCTGTAGCAACATTTGATTCGGTATAGATAAATGATGAGAGATCATCAGAGAATACACCAATGCGATAATGCCATAAAATCATATCTGTCAACGGAACAGAAAAGTTCAATGCATTTGTTGTTTCAGCAAAAAGTGAGTCACTAGGCAAGTCACCAAATTCATAGGATGCTCCCGTAATAAAAAAGGAGCTATTAGCAGTGATGTCTGTTCCATAAATTTCGCTCTGATCTATATAAAGCAAAATGGGCGTCTGAAGTGCTGAAGGAATCTCAGTTGCCTCTGCCTGCGCGGATACTCTATTGTGCGGTGATTGCATACCTTGAAACATGCTGAGAATAAGAATAACTAAGACTACAGAGAAAGACACCAACCGCATAAAGCTATTCTTACTAGGCATGCAAACAACCTTTCCCTGAGAGAGACAGAAATATCCCTAACAGTGTAGTTGCCAAAATGTGAATCCGCGTTAATTAATCGCCAAGATTTACAGAATACAGGAAAAATTCATAACTTCTGTCATATGCTGTGAATACTTGGCTAACAGAACAACGCATTGTCATCAATTATTTCTGAAATACACAGTCGAGCGCCCTAAGTTTAACTCGATGCATACGCCAGCATCCCTCGACAGGTTGGATAGTTCGGACAGCCCCAGAACTTACTTCCCGGCTTTGATCCGCCTTTCGCCGTGCGGACAACCATCTTACTGTCACAGTTCGGGCAGTACGGCGACTCGTTCGTTGAGGCGGCGACAGGTTGGACAACCTTCACTGCTGTACCATTCGCTGATGGTACGGCTGCCGCTTTGAGATACGGCGCAAGCTGTGCGGCGATCTCATCGACAACATACGCCCGCTTGACAGGCACATGGATCAGCGGCAAGCCTGCTGCGGCAAATACCCCATCTACGAAGGCATCGCGTTCCTGCCGATCCTCGCGCTGGTGACTCTTATCGTCCAGTTCGATCCCGACCAGCGGTTTCATCGTTGCCGGATCACACAGCAGGTAATCAACGTGCTTGCGGTTGATCTTATTGCTGTAGCCGACGGCTTGTGACCTATCTTTTACATTAACCCATACCACATCGCCTAAACGCACTTTTGGGCAGATGACCGCCCTGTTCCCGACAGCACGGCGCAGACTTTGGAAGAAGTTGAGTTCAGACGGGGTGAGGAAATTATGCTGAAGCTGATACGGGAAGTCGTCAAGCTGATGGTCGTAGTGCTGAATCCGCTTCGGCTGAGTCCTTCGCGTGCTGCGGCGGGAGCTTCGTGTACTTGAACGCATAAGACCAGCCAACACCACCATAACGACGATGGCAACAAGGGGTAGAACGTCATTAGACATGAGGGGGATTCCTGCTTCGATGGCGCGATTAATTATCTATTTAAGTATAATCAAGTTATGAACTGTAATACAAAAGGGTTATGAGTATCAGTAAATTTGTATCAATCTTCGCATACCGTGTTGCCGTACCTGCACCACATACCTGTAATTATAGAATTGACAACCAATGAGGATGCTATGGATCGAGGTCTAAAGAAATCAGAAAGATTACGTACCGTTGAAACCGCGCTGGTCAACGCAGCGCCGCATGGCGTCACGATGTCTGAACTTGCAGAACGGTTCAGCGTCTATCGCAGTACCATCCTGCGCGATCTCAGAACTCTTGAGGAGAATAATATCCCTATTCAGCAAGAAGACAGCCGCTTCTGGATTGACCCAATGGATTACGTATCCAGTGTGCGGCTGACTGTTGGTGAGTCGTTGATGTTGTACTTGGCGATTCGTCGTACTACACGGCAGATGAGTCACATCCCCCAAATTATGATGACAGCAATGGAGAAGATGACCAGCGCGCTGCGCCACCCTACCAATACCCAATTGGTTCAAGTCACACAAAGTTTGTACGAGGATCGGATTGGCACAGATGAACGCGCCCGCGTGTGGGAAACGCTTGTCCGCGCATGGGTTGAGGGGATCACTATTCGGTTTACGTATCAAAAATACCAGCAAGCCGAAACGAAGACCTATGAATTTCAGCCCTACTTGTTCGAACCAGCCATTCTCAGTGAGGGTGTTTACATGGTCGGTCACTGCCTGAACTATGACGAACTGCGAACATTCAAAGTTGAGCGCATTCTCAAAGCTTCTCTGACCACCCTCACATTTGAGCCAAAGATGCTGGACGCGAATCAGCTTATGCGTTACGCATGGGGTATTTGGTTCAACGATGATGACAAGCCGTTGATCGAAGTGGTGCTGCGGTTTAGCCCTGAGGTTGCGCGGCGCGTCAAAGAGACAATCTGGCATCCTACCCAAGAGATCACGGATCGAGATGATGGTGGCGTCGAGTGGCGAGTGCGTGTTGGCGGGACACAAGAACTCATTCCGTGGGTTCGCGGTTGGGGAAGCGCCGTAGAGGTAATTGCCCCCACTGATTTACGACGGCTGATAGCGGACGATCTGCGCCATGCCGCCGAACGATATTTTATTAGCATTGCAAAACAAGGATAGGAGATGGGTACACCGCAAACGACACAAATTAGTTCACCCCTGATCGAGATCGGGCGGCTGGTGCTGGCGGAGTTAGCACGTAAACGCGACCCCAACACCCTTACCCAAGCCGATCTCGATGTCGCCGCTGGTTACATGACGGAAAAGTATATTCAACCGGGTGCATGGCGCAATTTTCTAGCAGGTGTCGTCCTCCCAAACTCTGGCTTCGCGCAGTATTCCTATGACAAACCGCATCTTGAACATCACAAACGCGAATATGCGGAACGGGTATTGAGGCGTTACCGCCCGGATACCCCCATCATCCCCGACGAACAATGCGCGTTTTGTGGGGCAGATGCGGTGTTCATCGCTACCCGCGAACATGTTCCGCTGCTCAACGCGCAAGGTTATGGCAACTTCGGCGGACTGGGCGAGGCGGGCTTGCCTGTGTGTGGTGTTTGTTTGTTAGCAGCGCACGCGATCCCGCTCGGTTGCATGATTGTTGAAGGTAAGTTGCTGGCAATTTTCAGCGATGACCCTGTCATTACCCGCCGCCTCGTGCATGACGCAGTGAAGACGAATCGTGGACATCTGCAAATGACTGGCTTGGAAAAAATGCCCGGACGCCGTTTCCCCAGAACACGTATGGTCGAGGCGTTAGCGGACATGCAAACGCGAGGTGAACGCTATCAAGCGGTCTACGGTAAAGCAGCGATCACCGGTTACCTATTTAGCAACAGCGGGCAAAGCGCCAGTATCGCTATGCTGGAAGTCTCGTCCGATGTGCTGGCATTTCTACGCTTGATCCCTACGCAGGGGGAAGACATCTGGCGGGCATGGAATGTCGCCGTTACCCGCGCATGGCAAGACCCGAAGAAGAAACCAAAGGAGATAGACGAAGATAAGTCGAGTGACCGCCGTAATACCCTCTATGATGATCTATTCAACCTACCGGACGCCGCACCCAGCATTTTGCGACGTTACATCTTGCCTACCAAGTCGTGGGCGCTGATTAAGTTCTATATGCAAAGGCTCATGGATATGGATGCGAAAACAATCGAACTGCTGCAAACCCTTGGAGATCATTTTGCCGAGTACATTCTCAGGGAAGATAAAGGCTTTTTGTTCAAGTTTATGCGCGAACAAAACCAGACGCGCTGGCGTCAAAGCCTAATCGAAGCCTCGTATACCAGCTACAGAAAACGTAATGCCGCCCTACTCACCTCAGAGCAATTTCTACGTGCCTTTGCGAAACCACAGGGTGCAGATAAGTTCTGGAGTTGGAAACTCAACCGTGACATTGTAACCATGCGGATTCTTGAAAAGCTGCCTGCAGATGTTTTACCTAACACGGATGAAGAACCGTTATTCCCTGAAACCAACGAAAACGAAGACAGCGAAGACTAACTCACGAAAGGATATTTCCCTCATGGCATTTATTACCGGACTACTTCTGATTGATGCGCCCGCATCGGCATTGAACATGGGCGAAGGCAAAGACATTACCGCGCAGGTTAAAACCATCGTCTCGGATGGTTTGAGTTACCCGTATGCATCCGCTCAAGCCTACCGTCGTTGGTTACGCGATACGCTTGAACGGGACCCAAATTGGCGTGAATCAGTTGTTACAACAGCAGGCGCGGGTAAAAAACAGCAAGCATTCACCGAAGGCGATCCGATCCAATATGACGACGATGATCTCTTTGGCTATATGCGTGCGGAAAAAGGTGAAAATACACTTACGCGCATGGCCCCCTTCCGCACCACGCCGATGATCGCTATCGCGCCCACGCAGATCGTGACCGATTTCGGCGTAATGTCGCGTTTTGATCGCCAAGAAGGTGGGAAAGAAGGGGTGCTGCTGCATCAACACGAATTCTATCGTGCGACACTCAAAGGGTTATTCTCGCTTGATCTACAAATGTCGGGAACATTCACCTATCGCCGCCGCACAGGGTATTTGAACCTCAATGATGATGGGCGGCAGAGAGCGGAAGCAGCGGGTTTGACCCACTTAGAAGCTGAACAAGCCTATCGTCTACCGCTCAATGAGCGTATTCGCCGTGTACAGGCACTCCTCAGCGCGATGGGGCGAGTTAGCGGTGGAGCGAAACAAACACTGCATTACACAGATGTGACACCCGCCTTTGTGATCGCGGCGGTGACAAAGGGCGGTAACAACATTTTCGCCCGCGTGATCAAAGCGGACGGCGAAAAGCCCTTCTTGCACGACGGCGCATTGAACGAAATCCAGAACACGTTCTCGGATGACTTATTGTCGGGAATTTACGTTGGACGAGCGCAAGGCTTCATGGATAACGACCCGTCAGCGGAATTATTGGAAAGTATGGTCGGGTATCCCCTGCCCCACCCTCGCACTGCGCTGGACGCACTGGCAAATGATCTAGTGGCGCACTCCGAATGGTTAGAGTAGATCATGGCAGATACCTTGACCGCGATCAAAGTAGTAGCAGAGGGGCAAGTCACGTCCTTCCGCTATCCACACTTTAAGCAGGGTGTGCATCCCACTTATGATATGCCGCCGCCCGCCACGATCTATGGGCATATGTGCAGCGCCTACGGGGATTGGATCGATCCTCTTGCCGTGCGCTTCGGCTATCACTTTTGTTATGAAGGGCGCTTCACCGATTACGAACATCTACATTTCCGGGAGAAAGACGGCTCAACCAAACTTGCGCCGATGAACCGTGATCTGCTGTTCAACCCGCGATTGACGCTTTATGTTGTCGCGGAGGATTGGAATTTATTGAAACGATTGCAAGCCGCGTTTCGCAGCCCACGTTATGCTGTCGCGCTGGGACGTTCGCAAGACCTAATGATGTATGTTCCCGCGTCCAATCAACATTCTATCGCTCATGAGGTAACGCTCACTCGTGCCGACAGCGCCTATTTTGACGGGACTTTGCTCAATTTGGCGGACGCTGCTTTGCTCGGTGGAGGTTACACCACAGTCACCATGCCACGCTTCATCAATGACCTACGCCACGCTGATCCGGCGCAATACGCTATGATCAAGCGCCCAGCGATCTATCCACTTCAAGAAAGCGACGAAATCACCCTATCTGGCGAAATTGATTTTTGGGTGGACGAGAGTGAGCATAGCTGGAATCGCTATCCAGAGCTTCCCCGTGCCGTCATATTCCATTCGTTTGTGGAAGCGTAAACATGCCTGACTACGATAAAGCGTGTTTGCCTGACGGCATGGAAGCTCGGCTGTTGGCGAAGAGCGGAGACAGGGGCGGCGAAACGCTGGCACGACATACGTGGGATGTTTTGTCACGCCTAGCGGATCAATATCGCCTACGCCCGAACTTGCCTGATCAATTAGGTGAACCGCGCATGTGGACGCGCATGTATTGGGCGTGCTTCTTGCACGATTTCGGTAAGGCAGCAGATGGTTTTCAAGCAATGCTGCGCCGCGAAATCCCCAAATGGGAACAACGCCATGAAATTTTGTCATTAGCATTTGTCGAATGGTTATTCGCGCCCGATCATGAAGATTATCGCTGGATCGTCGCGGCAGTCGCGTCGCATCATAAAGACTTCGACTTGATTGAAATGAAATATATGGATGACGCGGGCGTGAATAATCGTCAAACGCTGATCGACTCGCTAGATGAGACGACACTCGATCTGTTATGGCATTGGATAGAGAACTGCGGCATGACGTGGGCGCAAGCGCTCGGTATGGGCGCTGTGGTTGAGCCGCGACCACTGCTTCCGTTCGAGCAAGCACGTAATCGTTATGGGATAAAATCTCTGCAAACCGCACTCAAAAGTTATCGGAAGTGGGTCACGTTTTTAGGCGGTGAATATGATTTAACCGGGGAGATACGCGCCGCGCTGCATGTGCGCGGCTTGATCCTCACCGCCGACCACGCGGCGTCCGGTCACAGCGGCGCATTTGCACCGCTCCAACTGACCTATGTCAATGCGTTAGGTGGACTGAGTGAGAATCAACTATTGCACCATCAACGCCAGTCCCGCGATCTCGCCTCGTCATCAGCGATTCTGATCGCACCGACGGGGAGCGGTAAAACCGAAGCAGCGCTGTTGTGGGCGGCTTCGCACTTGGAAATGGAGTCCCCGCGCCGGGTTCGCCTGTTCTACGTACTGCCCTATCAAGCCAGCATGAACGCGATGAAGAATCGATTGCAACAGAAGCACTTCAAAACGCAACCCGACGACTACGTGAATTTGCAGCACGGACACGCGCTACAAGCGATTTACTATGATCTGCTCACCCGTGAGGACTTCACACCCGCCCAAGCCCGCGAAAAAGCGGAAATGCAGAAAAATCTTGGAAAATTACAGTATTTTCCTGTGAGGGTGTTCAGCCCGTATGAGATGCTCAAAGCAGCATACCATTTGAAGGGCTATGAAACCCAGTTGGTCGATTATCACCATGCGCTGTTCATCTTCGACGAAATTCACGCCTATGAAGCGGAGCGTATGGCATTAATCATCACACTGATGGGCTGGTTGCGGCGTCATTACGGCGCTCAATTCTTGGTCATGTCGGCGACTCTACCGCCTATGGTCTACGCTGTGCTGGCTGGCGCATTAGAGGTAAGCCAGCCGATAACAGCAGATGCCGAAACGTTCGGGCGTTCCAAACGTCACCGCGTCCACATCCTTGATGGTGATCTGATCAACGAGCATGGCAAAGTACGCATCGCGGAGGCAGTGAGCGCGGGCAAGCGCGTCCTTGTATGCGTGAACACAGTCAAACGGGCACAAGCGGCGGCAGCGTACTTTGCCGATCTCGACGTACAGACGATTGTCGCGCATGGACGTTTCAATGCCGAAGATCGCAAACGCAAGGAAGAACAAATTTTGACGGGCGCTGCCGTCGATCATGGGCGAGCGCGTGAACCACTCTTAGTGATCGCTACGCAAGTGGTCGAAGTCAGCCTGAACATCGACATGGACGTACTGTTCACTGATCCCGCCCCACTTGAAGCCTTGATCCAACGGTTTGGGCGTGTCAATCGTGGACGCAAATACGCCGAAGGTACGCCAGACGATGAACGCTTGTGTCCTGTCTACATATTTACCCAACCTGACGATGTGAAGGTCTACAACGCTGATCTTGTTCGCAGTGCAGTCGCAGAACTAGCCGTGCTGGAAGGAAAGCCGATTGATGAAAGCCAAGTCACTGCCATGTTAGAGCGCGTCTATGCTGGCGCACCGGGTGAGCAGTGGCGCAAGGACTTCGAGAACGCGGCACACGACTTCGAGCAATCCATTTTGGGAGGAATCAAACCCTTCTGTTCTGCTGATCTCAAGGATCGAAACAAATTTTACGAATTATTCGACGGTATGGAAGTTTTGCCGTTTGATTTGTTGGACGAGTTTGAGCAGCGTATGAAAACCGGTGGCTATATCGAGGCAATCGCCCTGTTTGTGCCGATCACTTATGGTCAATTCTTTGGGCTGAAACAGGCAGGAGTGGTGCAAGAAGGATACGAAAAATACGATTGGATCACCCTTGTCAGTGTGCCGTATGACCCTGAGTCAGGGCTTGATCTCGAAGCAATTTGGGCAGAAAAGCGGCAATCACCGACGAGTGAGGATTATTGATGAGCCAAGGGATGGACGGATTGCGCGTCTATTGCTTCACAATCACCGCTGTCGCCGCAGAACGCATTGAGTTCGGGTTACAGCCGGGGGCGCAGCTTCGCGGCGCAATCTATAACGCGCTGTTGGGGCATTTCTGCTCGGAAACCGGGTTCGAACAGACCGAGGGGCATCAAGATCGCTGTCCGGTATGCTGGTTGCTGGCAACAGAAAATAAGAACAATGAGCGCGGGCGCGATCTACCCCGCCCTTTCCTGTTACAACCGCCTTTGAAAGTATCCGTTGAAATTGGGGACTCCTTCCAGTTCGAGATGCGTTTTATCGGGCGACGTGCATTTTCGACCTTCAATTTCGTCATCCGTGCGCTCGAAGCGGCAGGCAAAACAGGTGTGGGGTTTCAACGCGGACGCTTTTATGTGACGAACGTGGACTGTATTCACCCTTTCACCGATCAACAGGTCGCGCTTCTAGCAAATCGACGCATGAGCAAACCACCTGACATCGCCGTAACTCATGTCGATGTGCTGAATCGAGCATTATCCCTCGCCTCTATGACGAATCTTTCAATAGATTTTCTGACTCCGATGCGAATCGGGGAGGATAAACACCTGGCGCATAACCCTGATCTCGGTGTTTTGCTGCGGCGTTTGGTAGAAAGGTGTCAGGCATTGGCAGAACATTACGGCGAACCCGCTTCGCCGCTTGATTGGCGCTCTATCTACCTCCAAATGAGCGAATTAGGGGGCAGAATACAGTGCATTCGTGATGAAACCCACTGGCTAGATGTTTACAGCGGCTCACGCCGACGTGGTACGTCTTCACCCATTGGCGGACTCGTCGGCAAAGCGACATGGACGGGTAAAAACCTCCACATGACACTACCCTATTTGTTATGGGGTGAAGTTGTCCATGTTGGCAAGAGCATCGTCAAAGGTAATGGTTGGTATCGACTGGAAATCCACTAACCCATAGACCCGCCTTAGGGTGCTTGTCCAGTAAACAGGAAAGTAAACCCTCATGACCATTGTCAAACAACTGATCGCGGAAACATTTGGCACACACATCGGCAAGTACAGCGAACGACTTAAACTGACCAAAGGCGGTGAAGTTTTGGCACAAGCGCCGCTGCTGCATTTAGAGTCAGTTCTCGTCATCGGGCGAGGAATCAGTATATCAGCGGATGCCCTTGAAGCCTGCTGTGAACGCGGCATTCCGGTTCAATTTATCAGCGTGAATGGCGATCCCTATGCGTCGATCTATTCTTCCGCCCTGACAGGAACAATCCTTACCCGGCGCGAACAACTTGCCGCTTTTCAAGACGAACGCGGCACACATTTGGCACTGCGTTTTGCGGCAGGCAAGATCGAGAATCAAGCTACATTGCTCAAGTATTGGGCAAAAACCCGTAAAGAAAGTGCGCCGAACATTGCAGACATGCTTCGCCAGCGTTCACTTGAGGTGCGTGATCATCTGGCATGGCTAGATCGTGTGGTGACACAACCTTTGGATGAAGTACGCGGTACGTTGCTCGCGGCGGAAGGCAATGCGGCGCAAGTATATTGGAGCGCAATCCAACCAATCCTACCAGCACACTATGGCTGGACTGGAAGGATTGGGCGTGGTGCGACTGATCCGGTCAATCAACTTCTAAACTACGGCTATGCCATTCTGTATCATCAAATAGAACGGGCTATCGTTATGGCGGGGCTTGATCCTTATGCGGGTTTTATTCACACTGACCGTCCCGGCAAACCAAGCCTAACACTTGATCTGATTGAGGAATTTAGGACCGAAGCGGTTGATCGTGTCGTTTTTGGTCTAATCAACCGGGATTTTGCTGTCATCCAAGAAGAATCGGGGTTGCTTGATGCAGAAACTCGTAAACGCTTTGCCGAGAAAATCCTGGCACATTTGGAAACTACTGTGCCGTATCAACAGAAGAAATACCCCCTGCGCCACGTCATCCAGATGCAAGCGCGGCAAGTCGCGGCGTTTGTACGTGGAAACGAGCCGGAAT
>JBBQRJ010000132.1:0-10674 GCA_038214955.1 Aggregatilineales bacterium
CAAAACAGCCGCCCGGTTATTTTTTGCCGGGCGGTTTCAATTTCTAGCTGATTAAGGGCATCAATTTGAGGGCGAGGTTTGTATCCCCTTGAATTTTGATCTTCCCCGTCATGAATGCTTGCATGGGGTTCGATTTTCCAGTGAGCATGGCGATAAAATCATCTGCGTTTGATCGCAAGGTCATTTTGGGGTTTTCAGCCTGTCCTTCACCATAAGTTGCGCCCGTATCTGCAATACGCAACCAGTACATACCGCCGTTATCTCCACTCAGATCAAATTGAATGGTTGCATTAATCCCCTGAGCCTTGCTAGGGTCGAATTTGCTCACCATTGTCGGGAAGATTCCGGCGATTTCTTCACGCGATGCCATTGTTCTACACTCCTAAATGAGCTTCTCTCATAGACGCTGTGTCGAGAAATCACGCGGTAGTATACAATTAAAAAATGCAAAGCCCAAAAATGCTCAAGGGGGAACTTATGAGGCGGGCTGGTTTAGCGTTGGTTGTGCTGCTTTGCTTGACCACCGGAGTACTCGCGCAGGAAGCGAACCCCATCATACTGGGGCAAATTGCCTACATTGGGGTTGATTTTAATGTTTACACCTTAAGCGGCGATTCGCGCACGATGTTGACAGATGATGCGGGCATTCAGACTGAACGCTTGCGTTACTATCAATTTCCAACCTGGTCAACCGATGGTCGCCTCGCTTATTTTGGGACAGAAGTAACTGTCGAGCGAGAAGTGAGCATGGAGGTATTTGTGTCTGCCGATGGTACTGCCGATGGCGAAAGCGTGTATGTCGGGGAAGACCAAACGTTTACCTATGCTTACTGGTCGCCCAGTTCGTGTGGGGGTGATTGCTATGACCTTGCGGTTTTGTTGAGCAGTGCCGCCGCAAATGGCTTTCTCGTAAATGTCATTCGAGACAGCGCCGATGAACCCAACGTTACGCAGATTGGCACGGGATCGCCGTTCTACTACAGTTGGAGTCCCGACGGTCAACGCATGGTGTGGCATAGAAACAACCGCCAAATCGATATTTATGATGCAAGCGCGGGAGAGATCAGCAGTACGCTTGACGAAACTCCCGGCGCATTCTTCGCGCCAGCATGGTCGCCCGTCGATGATCGCGTTTTGTTCGGCGTGGCGAATGGTCGAAACACAGATTTGACCGTTGCAGCCAATGGTGAGGTCACAACGCTTGTTGAGAATTTGCCGAGTCCCATTCATTTTGTGTGGTCGCCCGATGGAAATCAGATCGCTTATAAGGATGCCAACAATCCGCTGATCGTAATTGATGCGATTACCGGAGAGATCGTAGCTCAAACAAACGTCAGCGACGTTTATGCGTTTTTTTGGTCGCCAGACAGCCGATTCATTGCTTATATAACGCCCGCCGAACTGCCGGGTTCGTTTAGCGCAAAGCCCTTGAATCAGAATAGTGAACCACCCGAACTAAGCTGGTCGGTTCTGGAGGTTGCAACGTCTGATAGTCATCGTTACGGGGGTTTTGCCCCAACCTCTGATCAATTATATTTGCTCACCTACTTTGACCAATTCGCGCAAAGTCATCGGGTGTGGTCGCCGGACAGCCGCCATCTGATTTACAGCGAGATTGACGCGGACAACACCCCGCAAATTATGCTGTTGGATACACAATCAAACGTTGTTCCCCTGTCTGTAGCAGAGGGATTTTTCGGCGTATGGAGTTTTGAATAGCGTGCGAAAGCAGTACATCCCTGGGTTATTTCTAACGCTGGCTATGCTTGCGTGCGTTAGACTTCAACCCGTTGATATTGTCATTACTGCGACATTTCAGGGAGCGACACCGCTCCCTGAAATTGTGCAATCTCAAGCACCCGCGCCCGTTGCGCCACCGCAAGGCACATTGATCAACCCCACGCCAAACCCAACACGCCCCTCTGGTGGTATAGAGGCAGCAGGGGAGTATGTCGTACAGGCAGGGGATTCGCTCTCAGGCATTGCAGCGCAAGCGGGTGTCAGTGTCGATGCACTGTTGACGCTGAATAACTTGTCTGACCCGAATCGTCTTGAAGTGGGGCAGGTGATCATTTTGCCCGCCCCGCCCGATGAATTTGGGAGCGCCGTCAAAATTGTTCCCGACAGCCGCCTCGTGCGTGCGCCGGGAAGTACCAGCTTTGATGTGCTTGCGTTCGTGCAAAACCAGACGGGTTACATTCGCATTGCTACGGATGTAGTCAAGGAACAAACGTTCACTGCGGCACAGATTGTTCAGCGCGTCGCGTTGGAGTACAGCGTCGATCCCCGCTTGCTGCTGGCACTCCTCGAATACAAATCACAGTGGCTGACGAACGCAAACCCGAGTGATGAGGCGAAAATCTATCCGCTTGGCGCAGAGGCTTCGCCATTGGGATTTGATCGTAACGGCTTGTACCGCCAGCTCACATGGGGCGCAGATCAGCTCAATTTGGGCTATTACGGTTGGAAACTGCGCGGATTGCAAACCATTGAGTTTGAGGATGGAACGCGCATTCAGCTTGCGCCCGACCTCAACGCCGGGACAGTGGGCATACAATACATGCTGGCGCAGTTCAACGATTATTACACATGGCAGCAGCACGTCAGTACCAGCGGATTGTATCAAACCTACATCGGTCTGTTTGGCGATCCATTTGCTGGCGCACTCGATCCGCTTGTGCCTTCGACACTGGAACAACCCACGCTCACGTTTCCATTTCCAAGCGGCGAAACATGGTACTTTACAGGGGGTCCTCATGGAGGGTGGGGAAGTGGCAGCGCGTGGGCAGCCATTGATTTTGCCCCACCGGACGACATCACAACAGTGTCATCTGCTTGTTACCAGTCGGCTTTTTACGCGACGGCGATGTCCTCGGGCGTGATCGCACGCACTGACGAGGGAACGGTAATTCTCGATTTAGATGGTGATGGCGACGAAACTACCGGATGGACAATCTTGTATTTGCATATGGCGGCTCAAGATCGCATTCAGCCGGGAACAGTAGTCAGGGTAGGGGATCGCATCGGGCATCCCTCGTGCGAGGGTGGTTTCTCGACAGGAACGCATATGCACATTGCGCGGCGCTTCAATGGCGAATGGATACCCGCTTCATGTGATGCGTGTGCTGAACCTCGCCCCGCATTTAACCTCAACGGTTGGAGGGTCGTCGGCTACGTAAATCAGGAATATCAGGGGTATATGGTCAACGGGAATGACCAGCGTGTAGCAGATCAGGGACGGTCAAACCCCGATAATCGTGTGGCATGGTGATATAATGGGCGCGTTTGTCCGAACACCATGCGAGTCATTATGAGTCGGCGTTTACTGATTATCGGGTTGATCACACTCCTATTTGCGGGGAAGGCTTTTGCACAGGAAGCCTCACCCACGCCCGCACAGATCAATCTGTCTGCGGTTGCCCCTGCGCCCCCGGCGGTAGAGGCGGTTATCCCAACGCCGACGCGCACCGCTACACCGGCTACGTTAGCTTTGCTTGAGGCAAATTCGATTGCCAATGTTCGCGCTGAACCGAGTACAGAGGCGGCACAGCTTGGTACGATCCGTGCGGGGGAAATCTATACAGTGATTGGACGCTACGTGCGCTGGTTGCAATTTGAATACCCGTTAGCGCCTAATCGACGGGGTTGGGTCTATGACGAGTTGGTAAGCATTACCGGCGATGCAAGTACCATTCCAGAAATTGACCTCTCGACGCAGCCCACCGACGATCCTTTGTTGGATGCGCTCACACAAACTCAAGCAGTCATCACGCAGACGCCGGGCGGGATATTGACGGCAACCGCCGTGTCACGCAGCGGAATCATCAGCACAGCGTCTAATGAAACGGTGATGCGGCAAATCTTGCCGACCTTCACGTTTCCGCCCGAACTGGTAGCAATTGCCCCCACAGAGGGCGCACTACAAACAGCGACGCCTCAACCATCTGCTGTACCCCTCGCAGACGGTGCCGCCTTGCCGCCGCTTGTGCCGATTCTGGTTCTGGGTGGCTTAGGATTAATCGGATTAGCGATTAGCTCGCTGAGACGTGGTTAGAAAATCGGCAAATAAAAAGGCGACCTCATGAGTCGCCTTTTTAAATGTTAGTGGCTGCAACTTGAACAACCGCCGCTGCTGGCGGAATCGTCGGTGCTGCCCTTCGTCTTGAACGAACTGCCGCAGCCGCATGACGATGTTGCGTTCGGGTTTTCGATACGGAAACCGCCACCCATCAGGCTATCGACAAAATCAATTGTCGCGCCTTCAAGGTACATGAGGCTGGTGGGGTCAATCACAAGGCGCACACCGTCACCCGCATCGACCACTGCATCAAATTCACGCGGTTCTTTCTCAAACGACATGCCGTATTGAAAACCAGAGCAACCGCCACCCGATACAAACACGCGCAGGGCGTAACCGGGGATTTGACGCTGTTCAAGAAGCGTGTGGATCGTTTGGTACGCCGCCGGGGTAACAGTCAAGATTTCAACGTCAGTCGTGATAATCAGTGGGTCATTGATAGCCATGCAAAATTCCCCTCTCAAGTTCCTAGCGATAGATTAAAGTGATCTTAGCATACATGCGCCGAAGCGTCAATTAAAAAGACGAACGTCATGAAAATTAAGTTACTATTGGAATGAGGTACGAACATGCGGCATCGCCTTCAGTGATACGGCTAATTCGACGTGGCACAATACCCAACAGCGTAGAAACTAAGCGCATATCCATTTGGCACAGTGTACCAGCAGCATCGTGCAAACCATGATAGGGGCAATTTGACGTAACGAGCAAGTATCCGTCGGTTTCACGTTCCCATGAAGCCTCGTAGCCGTTCTTGTTCAGATACTCTACGACGACATCCAGACGATCCGCTATCGGCGCATCGGGGATTAAGGCTTCAAATGCCATTGAATCGGCAACGCCTTCCAAAATCACATTCACGCCTTCGGGGGGTAACTGTTTTTGCAACTGACTCAATAACCCTGCTGCGAGTCGCTGGTAATTGTTGGGGAATAACGCTTTTGCTTTTTCCGTCAGCGCATAAATGTACTGGGGGCGTCCCGGCGAACTGCGCCGTCTCAGTTCAGGGGATGTGATAAGGTCTTGTTCTTGCAAGCGCATGAGATGATGGCGAACCGTCACCGCTGTAAGGCTGCCCCGGCGTTTTTGCAAATCATCGACGATGTCGCCAACGGTTGCCTGCCCCCGTTGTCTTAATATGTCGAGAATATGACGCCGCGTTTCCTGCATTGAGGTTCACCCGCTGAATAAAACTGATGTTGATTGTAGAAAAGTGTAGCATTGTCTGATTCTTACGTCAAATTTGACGTGAATCATCCCGTATGTTACCCTAACCCCTCGATTTTCTCTCGATCAGGAGCGGTCATCTTGCAAGATTGTGTCGCCTTTCAGGGCATTCACGGCGCTTATTCAGAACAAGCAATTCGCCAGCATCTCGGAGAGTCGGTCACGAGTTACCCAACCCCGACTTTAGGCGACTTGTTTGAGGTGATGCAGTCGCGCAAGGTTAAGTACGCCATGATTCCGGTAGAAAATGCCCTTGCCGGAGCGGTGAATCAAGCCTACGAACTGCTCATGGATTCCGATTTACGCATTCAAGCGGAAGTCATTTTGCATGTGCATCACGCGATTATGGCGCCTCAAGGGGTCAAACTCGAAGACATCAAGCGTGTGCGATCTCATCCACAGGCGTTGGCTCAATGCGAAAAGTTCCTCAAACGCTATAAAATTGACGCCGTTCCCTGGTATGATACGGCGGGGTCAGCACACGACCTCTCTGTCGAAACCTCAGACGGTCAAACAGGCGCAATTGCCAGCGAATTGGCAGCCAGTTTGTACAACCTAGAGCCTCTTGCTAAACAAATTGAAGATGTGCCGTTCAATTACACGCGCTTCTTTCTGCTGGCAGATGACGACCCGACACCGGGAGAGTTCAACAAAACATCGCTTGTATTCGCCACGCGCAACCGTCCGGCGGCACTCTATGAATGCCTCGGTGAATTTGCCCAACGCGGCATCAACCTCACCAAAATCGAGTCGCGCCCACGTCGCAATCGCCCGTGGGAGCCGATTTTCTTCCTTGATATTGAGGGACACTGGCAAGATCAAAACGTTCAAGAAGCTCTGGCACGACTGTTACAGCGTGCCTCATTCGTGAAGATGCTCGGATCGTATCCGGCTGTTAAGAACCAATCCATAGGGATTTAGAACATGCAGAAACTTGATGTCGCTATACTCGGCGCAACCGGCGCGGTTGGTCAGCGTTTCATTCAGCTATTGGAGAATCACCCCTGGTTCCGCGTCGCGGAAGTCATTGGTTCAGATCGAAGCGCCGGACGCCGTTACGGTGATGCTGCGCGGTGGGTGTTAGACGGTTTGCCGCCTACCTCAATCGCGGATATGCAGGTCAAGCCGCTGGATGCTGCGCTCACATCGCCGTTGGTGTTTTCGGCGCTGCCCAAAGAAGCCGCTGATCCCGTAGAATTTCAACTCGCGGCGGCGGGGCATGTGGTGAGTACCAATGCATCACTCAATCGCATGGTGGACGATGTGCCGCTGCTGCTGCCCGAAATCAACGCGGAACACGTCGGCTTAGTGGATGTGCAGCGTCGGCGGCGCGGTTGGACGACGGGTGCGCTCGTGGCAAATTCCAACTGTACGATCATGCCTGTAGTGATGAGCCTTGCGCCATTGATGCAGTTCGGTGTCACTAAAGTGATGGTTGTGAGCGCACAGGCGATCAGCGGGGCAGGTTATCCCGGCGTGTCGTCGATGGACATTCTCGACAATATGATTCCCTATGTGGGCGGGGAAGAAGAAAAGGTCGAAACGGAGCCGCTCAAGATGTTGGGGCGCTTCGATGGCGAGGGCATTGTTGAACTCAATGCTGTGATGAGCGCCTCGTGTAATCGCGCCCCTGTGCTTGACGGGCATCTGGTCAATGTTTCGGTTGAACTGCGTGATAAACCCTCGCTAGAGGAAGTGATCGAGGCATGGAACAGCTTTAGAGGACACGACCCCGTGCCATCTTTGCCGAGCGCACCCGCGCAGCCTGTCATCTACATGACACAGCAAGATCGCCCGCAAATACGGCGGGATCGCAATGCCGGGAATGGCATGTCTACGTCTGTGGGGCGTCTGCGACCTGATCCATTACTGGGTTACAAGTTTGTTGCCCTGTCGCACAATACCATTCGCGGCGCGGCAGGTTGTGCGATATTGAATGCGGAACTCCTCGCGGCACAGGGGTATCTAGGCGATTTTCAGCTGATCCCGCGTGCAGCAGAGCTAACACGCTCTTAACCCTTGTATACGTAGCTTTTACCTCGATTCGGGGTTGTGATTGTTGTTTAGAGCGTGGAGGCGTAGTTCATGAGAGTATTCATTGCCGGCATTGACGGCTATTTAGGATGGGCGCTGGCACAACACTTGACCGCACGGGGACACGAGGTCGCCGGGACGGATCGCTATTTGCGCCGTCAGTGGGTCGAAGAAATGAAAAGCGTCAGCGCAATCCCGATTTACAGTATGGAAGAACGTTTGGCGGCATTCAAGGAACATTATGGTAAAGAACTGCAATTCCGCGAAGGGGATTTACTGGATTACCCGTTCCTGCGCGGCTTCCTTGCAGATTTTCAGCCAGACGCGATTGTTCACCTTGCAGAGATGCCGTCCGCACCGTATTCAATGATCGATCAGGCGCATTCCGTCGATACCCATACGAATAACGTCAACGGCAGCTTGAATATGCTGTGGGCGATGCGGGAAGTATGCCCACAAGCGCATTTGGTGAAGCTCGGCACGATGGGCGAATATGGCACGCCAAATCTCGATATTCCCGAAGGTTTTTTTGAACTCGAATTTCGTGGTCGCAAGGAACGGGTGCAGTTCCCGCGCAACCCCGGCAGTTTTTATCACCTTACGAAAGTCCACGATACGCACAACACCATTTTCGCGTGTCGCATCTGGGGTTTGAGCGCGACAGATATTATGCAAGGGGTGGTATTTGGGACTCAAATTGACGACATGGGCGATGATCCGCGTTTGCGTTCGCGCCTTGACTTCGATCAATGTTTTGGCACAGCGATCAACCGATTTGCGTGTCAAGCGGTCATCGGACACCCGCTCACCGTGTACGGTGTGGGGCATCAGAAGCGCGGCTTCTTGCCCATGCGCGACTCGATGCAGTGTTTGACACTCGCCATCGAAAACCCGCCGCAAGCGGGCGAATACCGTGTTTTCAACCAGTTTGAAGAATGCTACACCGTGAGCGAACTCGCGGAAAAAGTACGTGAAGCCGGGACTTCTGTAGGGTTGAACGTCGAAATCGAGCATTTTGATAATCCACGCACCGAAAAAGAAGAACACTACTACAATCCTGATCGCCAGCATTTGATCGATCTTGGTTACAAGCCGACTCATGATGTCGTTGCCGAAATCAAGATTATGCTCCAAGACTTGATCCCGCATCATGATCGCATTCTGGCAAAACGTGACATCCTTGTGCCTGATATTCGTTGGGATGGCACGCGCCGACGCTCTGGCGTTCTAAACGTTTCGCCCGTCAATTCGTAGCAGCGCCTTTTGGTTTATGAGAAGCGCGGGGCGAAAAGTCGTTCCGCGCTTTTGATTTAAAGGGGACACACATTGATCCAGTTTTTGAAACTTGCAGAACTCTCTACTGACGCCCGCGCTAAACTCATGCGCCGTGCCGAAAAGGACATCCGCGATCTGTTTCCGTTGGCACAAGAAGTCATTGACCGTGTAGCGCGAGAAGGCGATGCGGCAGTTGTTGATTTTGCCCGTCGTTTTGACGCCAAAAATTTTGAAGCGTCTATGCTTCGCGCCACGCCGGAAGATTTCGCAAATGCCCGTCAATCGCTTGAACCCGCCGTGATAGACGCGATCAAAGCGGCACACGACAACATCAAGCGTTTCCACGAAGAACAAATGCCCGAACAAATGTGGTTCACTGAAATTCAGCCGGGGATCATGGCGGGTGAGAAAATAACGCCTGTGACCAGCGTCGGCTTATACGTGCCGCGTGGCAAAGGCGCATTCCCGTCGGTGATGCTGATGCTGGCAACTCCGGCACGGGTGGCTGGTGTACCGCATTTGATCGTTGTGTCGCCGCCAACACCGGACGGCAAAGCGGACGCGGCGTCACTGGTCGCGGCAGAAATTTGCGGCGTAAGCGAAGTGTATGTGGTCGGCGGGATGCAAGCAATTGCGGCGCTGGCGTTTGGCACGGAGACAATCCCAAAGGTTGCCAAGTTGATTGGTCCCGGCAGCAGTTACGTTTCAGCGGCAAAACGTCTGTTGTATGGCACAGTGGATGTTGGTTTGCCAGCGGGACCCAGCGAGTCGATCATTTTGACGGATGAAACAGTAGATGCGCGTCTGGCAGCACTCGATCTGTTAGTGGAAGCGGAACACGGTGCAGAATCAGCCGCGATTCTCGTCACGCACAGCGAAGACATTGCGCGTCAGGTTCTCGATGTGCTGCCCGGTTACATCGCAGAATTACCGGAATGGCGGCGAGCATTCGTCAACAATGTGCTGTCGAATTACGGCGGCGTATTATTGACCAACAGCCTCGATGAATCGATTCAATTTGTGAACGATTACGCGCCGGAACATCTGGAAGTGTTGACCCGTGACCCCTTTGTCACGTTGGGCAAGATCAAGAATGCGGGTGAAATTCTGCTCGGTCATTACACACCGATCCCGACAGCGAATTACTGCTTAGGCTTGAACGCGATTTTGCCGACGGGCGGTTTTGCACGCAGTTTCTCATCTGTCAGCGTGTGGGACTTTCTCAAGCGCAGCGGAATCGGCTATCTGTCAGAAGAGGGTTACAAGCGTCTGCAAGGAATCACGACCACGCTGGCAGATTATGAGGATTTCCCCGCGCACGCAATGGCGATCCGCAAGCGTAACCAGATTCTCGGCATATGAGCGATGTTTTAGCGCAAATTCAGGCTTTGCAGTTCACCGACAAAGCGAGGGCAGAGCATCTGCTGATCGGTTTTCTGTGTGACACGCTTCAATTGGACGTGATCGCGGTGGAACTGCGTCCACTGGCGGTGTCGCTCAACTCGTTTAACGGCATCATGTCGCTGGCAGATGGGCGGCGTTTGTTCTTCAAAACGCACATCGAGGCGGACGGCATTCTGAACGAGTATTACCATGCGGGACAGCTTGCACAAGCGGGTTATCCTGTGCTGCAACCGATCTACAGTTCGACGGAAGCGGGTAAGCAGCTTCTGATTTACGAAGTCATCACCGATCCGTCGGTGTTTGATGTGGCGTGGGCAATCGAAAATGGCGATAACACCCGTTTTGATGCACTGCGTATTGCTCAAAACGACGCCGATGATCAACTGCTGCAAATTTATAAGGATACGCTTGACTGGCAATCGGCGGAAGATGCCGCCCGCGTTCCCGTGCATCAACTGTTTTATCATCGGCTGACAGGCGGACGACTAGCGCGATTCTACGATCCGCAGGTGACAATCACGCTGCCAGATGGACAGCACACTATGGCTGAAATCCGGCAAGCACAGTGGAACATCAATGGGCAGCAGTACGACTTGACATTAGACGAGTTGATCACGCAAGCCATTGAACAGTTGCAACCATCACAGGCGGGCGCA
>JBBQRJ010000133.1:0-10668 GCA_038214955.1 Aggregatilineales bacterium
GTGACGGTAGAAATATCAACGCCTAGCTTGTTCGCCCATGCCTGACGCACACCGTTCGTTTGCCCGTGACCATAAATGGCGAACGTTTGAATAACCCCTGTCGTATCTTGATCATGGGTGTTGTCTATCGCGTCGTGGCGAATTAGCACGAAATTCCAGCGTGAATTGGTCGTTTGTCCGGCAATCGTTGCGCCGCCGGGAGCATTCGCCCCGCCTGCACCCGGATCAGTATCGTCGGGAACCCAATCGAAGAAATCGATCACTGTGCCGGCGCGACTGGCAAGGATTTCATCACCAAAGTCGTGGGCAAAGTCGTAAGCATAAATTTGCTGGCGACCACTAAAATCATGATGACTCCAGATGCCTTTGTTGCCCTGAGCGCATTGTTTCGTTCCGGTGTAAGGAAGCAGATAAGGCGATGTCGATGCATCAGCGTAGCCCGGCATAGGGGGCGCACCCGCGACAGCGTTGTATGTGCCATCGTCGGTATCGCCGTCATAGTGCAGGTAAAGATAAATCCAGAACTTGAGGAAGGCGCGGATCATATATTCCCAACCGCCCAACGATTGACGCAAAAGTTGACGCCAATCGAAGTTGCGCGAGAAAGCCATTGAGACTAACACGCCCGTTAGACCGCCCAACATCGCAACAGCGGGTGTGGCGAGAAACCACATCAGCAGCAGATCGCGGTTATTGTCCGCCTTTGCCTGATTCCCCGCCGGAGCGTTGAACGGTTCTGCGTAAGCGTCCTTGCCGATGGGCAAAATCAGCACGAGGAACAGGATCAAGTCTGCAAAAGGTTCGACAACGCCCTGTACCTCGCGGAAATTGTCCGACTTTTTGGCACTCCCACCCGTTGGCGGATTCTTCTGGTTAAGCAGTGTCAGAATCGAGAGAATGTGACTGCGTAACAGGCGGCTGTAGTCCCAATACATCAGTGTTTCGACCACATCTGCGCCAAGCAGTGTTAGCCAGAAGATGAAGGCGTTTGTCCCTGACGCTTTGGTATGCATCCCCTCGAACGAGGACACAAAGGTCAGCAACCCTTTGCTCATCGGCATCAACCAGAGCCGCAAAAAGTCATTTTCGTGCAAGCCGAACGGCGGTTTTTCGTCAATGACTGTCCAGAAGAACACAGAGGATTCGTGAATAAAGTTGGTGAGGTTGTTGGCAAGATCGCCGTTTTCCATCGAGAAGATATTCATCAAGTCTTGAAGAAGGTGCTGCGAATGGGCGGTATGAAATGCCACCTTTTCGAGCGCGTCTGGCTTGACGAGGTCAACGGCGTAATAAGGGGTATGCTGCGGGTCTTTGAAGATCGGCGCGTCGTACCAGTTGACATCTGTCCCCGAATGGATCACGTTTTCGGGCGTGTCGTCGCCGTGAATGACTTTCGTGCGTTCTTTGTTGACCCAAACGCGCCCACCCAGCAGCCAACTCGCATAAAAGCAATATTGTTCTTTCGGCGGCGTGACGGTGACGGTAGTCACGTCTGCCGCGCCTACGCTGCCCGATCCCGCGCCCGTAAACGGCACGAGATCAACCATTGCTGCTGCCGCCGTAAACGCGGTGGTGATCGCATCTGCGGCACAGTTGACCCGCGTGAGCAGTTCGTCTAAGCCGATGCGGTCTAACAAGTCCATGATGCCGCGTGTGATCGACTCGGTGGAAAATTCGGGAAAGTGAAACTGTGTGCCGATAAACCGTAACAGCCGCTTGAGGATCGAAGCGATTTCTAGGCGGTTGCGCTGTACGTTGCGATCCGCATCGGGCGGGGCGGCGCGTAACTTGGTGACCAATGCCGTGAATAACTGGCGGATCAAGGCTTCGATTCGCGCTGTGCTGATACCCAGATCGACGATGAGAATATCAATGAGCGGATCAATGAACGCACGAACTGCGCTCATGCTCAAGGTGCGGGCGAACTCGACCAAGCGGGTCAAGCCCTCGCCTAATGCAGTGTAGATCGCCGCCGCGTCAAGGTCGTCAGGGATGGCGGCTACTGCATTGGTGATGGGCGTCACGAGTGATGCAAGCCAAACTTGCGCGTGCTGCGCCGCCGTATCAAAACGGGCGGGCTGCTCGTCCAAAAAGGCGATCATCACATCTGCGAGCGCCTCGTTGAGCAAGAGGAATACGCGCCCACCGTGCGCCGCGTCGTAGGTTAGGCGCGTGGCGAGTCCGATCACATCATCGGCAAGCTGGCTGCCCGTCGTCGCACTCGTAGCAACAGCAACTTGCAATTTGCCCGGTTTAAGGAGAATTGAGCCGATTGCTTCCAAATCACCCGCCCCCTAGATGCTTAAATCCACCATTACAGCGCCGCCCGAAAATGGACGCGATACAATTGCTTCCCTACACGCTGACGCTCACACTGATACCCGACGAGCTAATGCTTTGCAGCATGTTCTGGAACGCATCATTGACGCGATCCAGTTCTACGCGCAAATCATCTTTCAAACCTTGCAACCGTTCCAGTATGGCGTTGATCAATTCGCTGATGTCGAATGCTTCAATCAATGGGATGATGCGTTCCTCGTAGATTGGATTGACAGCATCGGTCACGATTGCGCCCGGTGACAGCGCCTTCAGCTTTTCGACTACCTGATCATAGGCGGCGTTGAGTGTGTCGATCTGGTCTTGCGGCAAAATCAAGTCGAGGCTGAGACTGTCGAGCATGGAGTCGAATGCCGCGCTGATCGTTTGCCGGATCGCCGCCGGGCTGATCGCTTCTAGCTTACCGCGTACCTGATCAAACACGGCGGTGAGGCTGTTCTCTAAGAAATCGAGATTTAGCCCCTGCAAGCGATCAATCAAACCCTGCATGGCGTCACGGATGCCGCCTAATGAGTTAGGACCCAACAGTAGATTGTTGATTTGAGTCTCCAAACTGGTGATCAAGTTGGCGAGGTTGGACGCGACCACGCCCAACAACCCATTGAGCGGCGTCAACAACGTGAATAGGCGTCCCAAGGGCTGCACAAACAACGGTTCGATCACCGAAGCAACCCACTGGCGAAGCTGCCCGACTTGCAGATTACGCAGCAAGGTCAGCGGGCTATCTGCGCTCAAGTAGCGAGTATCCCAATCACCGAACAGGGATTGCAACGCTGTTTTCGCGCCCGCCAAGCTGATTTGCAAATCAAGCAGGGCGCGGAACGACACGCCGAAACTTGGCTGTGCGGGACTCATGCGGGCGAGAACGTCCGCAATCGCGGTCTTTTCAGGCGAATCGGGTAAAGATGCCAGAGAGATACGGCTGTGTGCTTGCACAATCAATGTGAGCCGCCCCTGTGGATTGAGCGCATTCAGCGCATTGAACGCGGGATCGAGCGTCTGGTTGACCAACGTAGAAATACCAGCCACGTTAAATCCGGTGACTGATTCTTCAATGTCGTCTAACAAGGGTTGCAGTGAGGCGGCATTCACGCTGTCGATTCTGTCAAGAATGGGGTTCAGCCATGCGGTGATCTGCGCGGGTGCGTCGGCAAAGCCTTCGAGCAAGTCCGCGAGTTTATCCAGCGTGGAACGGATCAAGATGCCAAATTCGACCAACAAGCGTACCTGTCGCAGCGCGGCGTCAATGGGGGCGAACACTTCATCGAGCGGAAGCGCGTCCAAAATGCCGTCTACTGCTCCGGTGATCGCCGCTTCAATGGGCGCGATTACAACGGCGGGATTAAGCCCATTCACCGCTGCCAACAGTTGAGCAAACAGGGGTTCGAGCGGCTGGAGCAGTTTGCCGGGGTTGGCGTCCTCGCTGAGGCGATCTTTCAACGCCTCGATTTCGGCTTCGAGCGGGTCAAGCAAGGCGCGAGGGCTAAACGCATCCATTTGAGTGACGAGCGCGTTAAACGGCTCGTCCAACGCGGCACCGACTAACGCACCGGGGTCAAACTGGCGCACGCGGTCTAACAGCATTTGCGGCGCGTCTTTGATCGATTCGAGCAGGGGAATGGGTCCCGCTTGAATGAGTTCGTCTAGTTCACCAATCAACGGGTCGGTGATGGGCTGCAAATCCGTCGGGATGAGCGACAATGCCGCGCCTAATGCCTCTTTCAACAGCGGACTCACATCACCGGAAAGCGCCGCTTGTACGCCCTGCCCTACTTCATCAATGGCGGCGATCACTTCATCGGTGACGGGCGCGAATGAGGCTTCTTCTATGGCAGTCGTGACCGCTTCGATGGTGGATCGCACCGTGTTCATGGCGCTGCGAACCGACTCACTGTCCAGCACGCCCGCAATCGAGTCGATGGCGCTCTCGAATGCGGCGATCACCTGCTGAGGATCGAAGTTGTCTACTGCGCTATCAATCTGACTGATCACGGTTTCGACTGCTTGACGCGCTGGCTCGAACAGGTTTTGCAGCTCGGCAATGACCGCGTCTCGAAACTGGTTGATCGCCTCTTGCAGATCGGCGGTGAGCGCCGCCACATCAATTGTATCGAGCAAACTTTCGACTTCGCCAAACAGGGCTTGTACTTCTAAGGTGATTGTGACCAAGCCTTCATCGAGGCTGTCCACCAAACCGCGTGCATTTTCGGCAATTTCTGTGATGGGCGCTTGGACGGCTGATAAATCGATCTGGTCAACCAAGTCCTGAAACCACGCGACAATCGTGTCTAACTGCTGACCGATCACCGTGAGCGCGGCGTCAATTTCGGCGCTTGGCTGGAACGAGTCGAACATGCCGAGCGAGACGCCGGGTTGAAGCGTGGAGACGATCCAGCCCATGCGCGAGTCGATGTCGTCGGGGAGTTCGCGCAGTTGATCGGCTACGGTCTCGATCTGGGCGATGACTCCAGCTTGAAGCACGAGAGCCTCATACTGATCAAGCCGTATGTTGATCGCTGCGACACTGCCACCCGTGCCTCCTACATCGCCACTTTGCACGGCGGTTCGCAGCGCGTTTAACTGTGCGATCAGGTCGTCCGCAATTTCAGTCAATTGCGCGATAGGCAGTTGGGGTAGCAAACCATCTAGATCAACCGAATTGAGCGTGAGGTCAAATGAACCGCGCAAGAAATCGTCCAGCGCGTTCAAGGTTGCGGTGATATGCGCGAGAATGTCGCCGCTGCTCCACTCCATGAGCGTCATGAGAGGGTCGCGTAAATCGTCTAACAGGGGGAGGGTGAAGGGCAGCATATTCGAGCGATCTAACCCCGACAGCGCAAGATGAATGAAGTTCAGCACCCCTTCCATGTTGAGCGGGGACGGCAGTAGGTCAAGTGTGGCGTTGATTTTCGTGACGGCGCTGGCAGCGGCGGGGGGCGGTGCTGGCGGGGGCGCTGGTGGATCACCGGGCGGGGGTGGCGGTGGAGGCACGGCGGGCGGGGGTAAAGGTGTGCCGCCATTGGCAGACGCCATACAGCTTAAGTCAATGCGGGTGAGGCTGTAGATCGCCATTGCCGCGTTGAGGGTCGATTGCACAGCCGCTACGATGTCCGTCCCGACGCTCGATTGTAGTTCGCCTAGCTGTGCGGTAAATCCACCCGTGATCGAAGCGAGATCGGTGGGAACGGCTGCACGAATCGAATTGAGGGTGTCGGCAAAATCGCCAGCGCCAGCAAATTCGGGTAAAGGCAGTTCCCCGATCAAGGTGGATAGATCGCCTACATCAGACGGTGGATTGTTGATCAAATTCGTCACCGTTTGAATGATGGCGTTGAGGTTGGCTGCTTGAGCGTTCAGATCGGCGGTGAGCGTTCCCCCCTCCAAAGCGATGTTTAAATCAGCGATCAGCGGCATACATCACGCTCCTTCGCCAAACAGATCATTGAGCGCCGAACTAATGCTGTTTAAGTTGGACATTGCCGCGCCTACGCCTTCCAGAACCCCACTCAGCGCCGCAGTCGGGTCGCCAAAGTTCGGCACGCTTGCCAGCGCGTCTAAGGCGTCGAGTGCGCCTGTCACGGCGTCAAGAAAGCCGCCTGCTTGATCGAGCAGCCCTGCGTCTAATCCACCGAGCGGGTCAGGGGGTGGCGGTGGCGGGGGGCTTTCCTTGAGGACGATCACATAATCCATCTGGTCGGGCTTTGTACCGTTTTCTTCAAAAAGCATGGTTTCAATGAGAACAAACTGTATTTCGGTTGCGGTGATGATGTCTGCAACAAAGGTCAGCGGTTCGCCCGCGTTGTATTTTTCGCGCACGGTTTCTAAAAAGGTGTCCCGGTCTTCATCACCGTACAGACTGCCGATCATGGTGATGCGCGTGGGCGACGAGTTCATATCCTGATAGGTGCTGCCCACCCGCCCCGGCACAGGCATTTCGACCAAGCGCCGCTGTTCCTCGGTACGGATGACCTCGATATGCGGGACTTCCCAATCGCCAAGCAGGGGTTTCACTTTCATACGAGATCAACTCCAGTACGAGTCAGTATCATGACAAATTGACCCCATAACGTCTAGCCTGTTCTACCAGCACTTGATTCACCAGATCAGTGATCGCATCCGCGTCTAACGAGTGCGATAGGGAATCAACGTAGGGAAAAGGGTTGACACGGACGGACGCGGCTGGAGCAGGGAAATCACCGGACGGGCGAATGAGCGTGGTCAACGGCGGGAGCGGGGAAATGGCACGGTTGGACACTGGATCGCTCGTGAGGATAGGCGGAGTCCCCCCGCTTTGCGTGATCACATCAGCGGAGGCTGGTTGATTAAGAATGCGAGTAGCCAATACTTCAATCAATTCGATGGTGCGCTGCAATGGGGCTGACTGTCCCTCAATGGGCGGTAACTTCGCATTTGATTCAAACGTGCGTATTTCACCCGATTGAGAGGTTTCCGAAGGCGACTCGCCTGTTTCTATCAGCCAATTGGATTGATCTGCGAGTCCCGCATCAATCAGCGCGTCGATGGTGCGATTACCCGTCAGCGAAGATGTAACAGGCGGCACGGGTCGGTTAAAACGCGGTAAATCAGAGAGTGAGGGGTATTCAGACGTGCCGTTTTCGGGCGTTACCCCATTGGTCGATTGTCCACGACGCCCCATTGAAAAAATTGGGAATTCGACAGATTGACGCAGCACATCAGCAGGGGGTAAGCCGTTCGGACGCGGTGCAGCGCTTAGGGTAGACGTTTCAAGCGTGGGCGACGATGAGCGGCGACTCTCTGGCGCTGAACGCTGATTTTCACGCGATTCAGTTTCCTGAGTTGCAAGCACGCTCAACGGTTGAAACGTAAGCAAAGAGAGATCGGGAGAGAGTTCGTCCAGCAGATCAGGCAGCATCAACAAACCCGCCGGAATGGGGTCAATGAGGAATTTAGCCGCCCTTTTGAACGCCTCAACTGCTGCGTTATCGCTCATGCTTTTTCCTTGAGCATTTGCAAACGGAGAAGTCTCATGCTTTTTCCTTGAGCATCTGCAAGTGAAGCAAGACCTGCCCCAACGTGAGTTCGCTCACCTGCTGTGGTGTCCAACCGAAGGATTTGGCGAGTACAAATGCCGCCTTCGCCAGCGGGTCTTCGATTGCGCCGTTCATCTGTTCGGGCGTGGTCGTGATGCCGCTGACACGGTTTACGTGACTCAGTAGATGCTGCACCAACCCGACAGGAAGCGAGGCAACCTGCAACACGCTCATCTCTGGTTCGACCAATGACCGCTGCACCATGAGCGTAGCGATCAGCGCGTCGCTTTCTTTCGCGGCACGCGAGATCAACTGCAAGTCGCGGATTGTGAGCGGGCGCAAACGAACGGTATTCGCGCTGTTCGAGACAGACATTGTCAATAAATGGGGTGGGATGTCTACCTCGTAGGTAAGTTCACTGCCCGCCAGCAGTTCTTCAGCAGTCAGCATCAGACGCTATCCTTACGATAAAACATCACGCTTCATCCTCAACGCTGATGTAAAGTGCCTGAAACGCAACCGATTCGAGGACGAAATCATCCTCAGGGATGCCAACCGCCCATGTTGTCAGCTTGACATCGTGCAGGGTGAGCGTGTTTTGCACGCCGGGACTGGCTGAATTTTCCAAGAGGAGCGTGATATTGAACGTCGGCTGATTCCAACTGGCGGCGGGGCGGCTGTTCGCGGCGACGCCCAGCAGCAGTTTGAGCAATGCGCCGTTGACATAGGCTCGTCCGATGACGCCGCGCACATTGACATTCCCTGCGCGAAGTTGAGTCGCATAACGCTGACCAATTTCATGGAAGGGATGCACTTCCGATGTCACCTCGACACGCACATTTTGCACGCGCCCAACGGTCAGGATGTCAAATTCTTTAATGATCGCGTCGGCAACTTCGCCTTCAGGTCCTACACCGGGACCTAAAGTGAGTGAACCGTCCGCCCCTGTGAATACACTGGTATTCGCCATCTTTGATCTCCTATTCCAGAACGAGCGTCACGGCAATATAGTCAATGCTAAACGTGGGCTGAATGATGGCGTTGACAATGGCGCGTCCGTTGATTTCATCGGTGCGCGTCGCGGTCACTTGCAGCGTATAACCGATCAAGGCTTCGTCTTGCACCATCGTGGTCAGGAAACCATCAATTGCACCTTGCAGCGCCTTTCGCACCCGTTGATTGTTCAGCCGACCAATGAAGGGGTTACTCGCCTGACGAATACCCGCTTTCGCAAAGTCGGTGATGCGCCGTGTGGTGATTTGCTTGAAGGCTGCGCCCTCGGTGGTGATGCCGCGCACGACACGCACGCCCTGACGTTCTTCTAACACCAGCACATTGTTGTTGACCAAATTGCGCGTTTCGCCATAGGAGAATCGCTGCGCGAGTCTCGTCACTCCTGCCAGCGTTTTGTTCGTCGGGCTGCTCTGTGGCGTCAGCGTACTGAGCAAACCCGCAACCGCCGCCGCGCCGTAATTGCCCGGTAAATCGACGTTGACGGGTGGCACAGCCGCCGCATCTAACGAGATGATGCCCGGTGCAGTGAGAATCACGCGCTTGTTGGCGACAGTATTTTTCTGTCCCAAAATGGTGGTGGCGTCCGCCGCTGCCCCTACTTCGTCGGCGTCTGACCCGACAACGGCGATTACGTCTTTGCCGTTGCCCTCCGCACTTTCGACAATCGGAGTCAGGACGGTCAACGCATTGGCTGTCGTCAATTCTGGCACGACAAAAATATTCACGTCATCTTTCAGTAATTCGTTGAAAGCTGCGCTGTAGGCGGCGCTATTCGCACCATCAGCGGCGGGAATAGCACGAGCGTAAATGGTTCGCGCCCCATTGCGAAAGAGGATTTCGATACCGCGCACTAAGTTATTGTCCGCAGCGGCAAAGGCATCATACATGCCAAATTCTGCTTTGGCGGTTTCGTAGTCCGAAAGAATCACGGTGCGATTGGGAACAATCGACGCTGTGCCAACAATGCCAATGTTCCCGGTGGAAATGCCACCGACGCCGATCAAGGCATCAGCCCGAACCCGAATGTATGTACCGGGGATGATCAGTTCCGAAATTGAGAAATCTTCCGCCATGTGAGCCTCCTCGTGGCGTGTAAACTCCAGAAGCACAATCAAATACCAGAAAACGCGAAGCGAATTACCGAATCCTTAAACAGCAAAGGAAGTCTGTACCGGTCAGCTTACAGCTAAGTTGATCGGAATTTCTTGGATAATGTCGCCAGCTTCCTGGGGAACTTTGATGAATTCATAGAGGAAGCGGAAACCAAGCAAGCGCGTATTCGCCTGAGTCGTGGGCGGAAAATCGGTCTCTGCCCCGACGCGCAAAATATTACGCTGCGCTAATTCTGCCCGTGTTCGGGCAAGTACAGCTTGCTGTACGGCATTGGAAGTGACGAGAAGCGCACCCGGTGAATCGCCGTTCACCAACACACGCACCTGCGCGTCTATCCGGCGTCCGAGACGATCTCCAATGGGGTCGATGTGAGGAGCAATATAGCCGCCCAAGCCAGTGGGGTAAATCTTAAGGGGTGTGATGTCGATCACCGGAGCGGGCGCGATTCCGGCGAACAGGGCGTTGATGGTCGTGTTGAGGCTGGCTATAGCCTCACTACTGATCTCATCCATAACACATTTTTCCCTAAGAAAATATGATTTTGATAAACATTTTATGTTTAATTGTGAATCGGCGCAACCACCTTTAGTACCTGGGGGTGTCTAAAGACGGACGGAATGTATTCCGTCCCTACGAAAATCTGCCTGTAGGGACGCGATACATCGCGTCCGTCCTTTCGAGATTAGACACTCCCTAGTACATTGGTAATGCCTAGCACTTCGGCTAGGCTAAAGTCATAAGACATGACGCGGTTTTGATATGAGAGCAAACTTCGTTACAATCTACTTATGCAAAACTTTCCTGCATGTTCCCCGTCCCTTGTGAAACAATAGGATCGCTATGACAGCCTATGATGCGGTTGTGGTTGGTTCGGGTCCTAATGGGCTTGCGGGGGCGATCACGCTGGCACGGGCGGGCTGTAAGGTCCTCGTGATTGAAGCTAAAAACACCATTGGCGGGGGAATGCGGACGGAAGAACTCACCCTGAGCGGCTTCCGTCACGATATTTGCTCCAGCATTCACCCCCTCGCAGTCGGGTCGCCCTTCTTTCGCACGCTCCCGCTTGATCGTTACGATTTGCAGTGGATTTATCCCGATGTAGAACTTGCACACCCGCTCGATGACGGGTCGGCAGTCATTATCGAGCGTTCTATCGAGGCAACCGCCGCCGCGTTAGGTGCAGACGCCGGAG
>JBBQRJ010000134.1:0-10622 GCA_038214955.1 Aggregatilineales bacterium
GGAGGTCGCCTACTCTATTTCTTCACTGCCCAAGCAGGCTGCGCCGCTGCTGGTTGCGATTCGCTCCCACTGGCAGATTGAAAATGCTTTACATTGGGTACTCGATGTCGCCTTCCGCGAAGACGACCAGCGCGCACGAACTGGCAACAGTCCGCAAAACTTCGCCGTGCTGCGCCATATCGCCCTCAATTTACTCAAACAGGAAACCTCCTCCAAACAGGGTCTGAAAGGCAAACGTCTCAAAGCTGGTTGGAGTGAGGCTTACCTCCTCAAAGTCCTTGGTGTTTAGATGCAATTGCCCTGACGGGTCTGGGGGGTGCTGGAAAAGCACTGGAATGGCAGTTTGTTGGACTCTTGTCAGACCGTGTTGCGCTGTGCACAGACCATGACTTTCCGCGGAAGACCTCCACTGGTGCAGTGGTTGAGTAAGATTTATCACACGGGGGTGAGGCTCACCCAACACCAGATGGCTCAACTCGAACCACGGTTTGAACGCCTGCCCGGTTTAGCCAAATGGTTTGTTCGGATTGCGCCTATGCACGCATAGTCTTGCAGATTTATCTTTCTGGAATAGCCTAAGTTGAACCAACTGATCAACACAGGGAAAGGGGCAGCGCGTAAGCTGTTCCACGGACGTATTTTGCTAAAAGCGGATGTGGCAGTGAAGGGCAAGAAGCGTGCTATGTGTCAGAACATCATCGACGCTCAAAGCGCCGAAATCGCCCAGATGCAGGATTGGCTCATGAACTGGTACGGCATCCAATATGCGCCGATGCCCATGATGGGCGACATGGGCATGATGAGCGACCCGCCGATGATGATGGGCATGATGGCAGGGCTGAATCGACTAGAAGGGGTTGAGTACGATATTGCTTGGGCAGAATCCATGATCGATCATCATGATGATGCTATCCATATGTCCGAACGGTTGCTCGAACGCATACCCGAAAGTGAGGGTCATGCCGGACTGCGCGCCCTTGCCCAACAAATCATTCAGGATCAGTCCGCCGAGATCGAAACACTGGAGATTCTCATCACTGAGTTGAATGCTTAGGCAGACTGCCCGAATCATCGCTTGCTTGTAGGGGGATCGCCTGTTCACCAACCAGACCGGAAGTACGAGTAAACCCGTCTAGGTTGATCTAGGCGGGTTGTCGTCTTATTTCCATTCAGATACATTGATAGAGTATCGTTTTGCTATGTGATTTTTGTCCGGCTTATTTTGAAAAGAACATGAACCCAATACGAGTAGTTCTTGCAGACGATCATGCCGTCGTACGAAAAGGCATCCGTGATTTTTTGGAGGAAGACGGCAATATCGAAGTTCTCGCGGAAGCGGGAGATGGTGAAAAAGTCAAAGAACTTATCGCCGCGCTCAAACCTGATGTCGCTATCCTTGACATCCGTATGCCGGGGGCAACCGGTATTGAAGTCACCCATTGGATCCGTGAACAAGGGTTGTCGGTTCGGGTTTTGATCCTAAGTGCCTACGATGATGAGGCATTTGTTGTTGCTGCCCTGCAAGCAGGTGCGAACGGCTATGTCCTTAAGAATGCCGAGGCAGAACAGATTACATCTGCGGTACGAGCCGTTTACAATGACCAAGCGGCGTTTGCGCCCGACATTGCCCGTAAGTTGATGAATCATTTGTCAGGGGGGGGTAAAACACCCGCACTCGTAGAGCCGTTGAGTGACCGTGAACGCGAAGTCTTGCAGTTGGCCGCCGTCGGATTGACCAATCGCGCCATCGGAGTCAAGTTATCCATCAGTGATCGGACGGTACAAGGACATCTCGCCAGTATTTATGCCAAGTTTCGGGTCGCTAGTCGTACCGAAGCGGTCACAAAGGCACTGCAGCTTGGCATCATTCATTTACCGGAGCAAAGAGAGTGAGATTCTTTCCGCTACCGATTAGCCTGCATGGGCTGCGTGCCCAAGTGCTGTTATGGACTGTCCTCCCACTCATCATCTTCCTGATTGTTTTTTCTTTAAGCGGCGTGACCAGTCATCAAAATTCGATGCACACGCTGGCGGCGGAAGAAAACTCACGACTCGTCCTCGCACTTGCAGAAGTCGTCGCGCTGCAAGCCGAAAATGATGCGCTCCGCAATGGCATTCCAATTGCTCAGGTGCGTGCCGGAGTGCTGGAGTTGGCAAGCGTCCTCCAGATGGATCACGAACATGCTGTCAGCACTTTAGTTCTTGTCGATCAGACAGGTGAGATTCTCTTTCATCGAGGGGATGTTCCTGCACAGGAGCAGTTTGCTTCATGGGAAGGGGTTGAGCAAGCGCTGCGACGTGAGAGCAGTGTACTCTTTACAACAGACTCGATGGCAGGCGAGATTGTTGCCTATGCTCCCGTTCCCGGTACAACGTGGTCGCTCATCATCCGTGAGTCATGGCATTCCCTGACATCTCCCCTTATTCGTTACGAGCAAGTCATGCCCTTTATCCTGTTCATCGCCGCCGCCGTATCGCTGCTCATCCTGTTCTTCGGTGTGCGCTACGTCGTGCAACCTCTGCGTGAACTCAGTTCCCGCGCCAATCGCATTGGACAAGGTGAGTTTGCCGCTGATGAGCAGCCTTTGAGCGGCGTACAGGAAATTGCTGATCTGAGCGTCGCGCTGGTAGATATGGCGCACCGCGTTCAGAGCTATCAAGCGTCCCTGCACGATTATGTACGCAAGGTTACGCAGGCGCAGGAGGAAGAACGGGCGCGATTGGCGCGTGAACTCCACGACGAAACCGTGCAGACCTTGATCGCACTGGGACACAAAGCGCAAATGGCACAGCGGAGTCTCACCCGCGATCCTGCTCAAGCCGAGCAGCGCATTGGCGAACTGCGCCAGATGATCGGGCAAGCCGTCGATGAGGTGCGCCGTTTCAGTCGAGCACTCCACCCTCATTACCTAGAGGAACTCGGCTTAGTGAGCGCATTGGAAACGCTCGCCAGTGAAGTCGGTGCGAAGTTTCAGCTTCGTGGAATTTCCCTGCGACTGAAATCGGAAAAAGAACTGACAGTTTATCGGATTGCACAGGAGGCGCTTAACAATGCCCGTCGTCATGCACAAGCACAAGCCATTCAAATCGCACTAGGTTTTGAGGGAAACACGGTCACTCTAGAAGTTGATGACGATGGTCAAGGCTTCAACGTACCCGACTACTTCAACGATTTAACCCGTACCGGGCATTTTGGCTTGATTGGTATGCGCGAACGTTCGCAGTTGATTAACGGAAAACTCCAGATTACTTCCCATCCCGGTCAGGGGACACACATCGCCTTCACTGTCGCTATTTAGGCTCTTTGTAGTTGCGAATGTCATGCCCAACAGCATACGTCGCCGCCTCGACGCGATTACCGACACGTAGTTTATCCAGAATCACGCTGATGTGATTGCGGACGGTTTTATCGCTTAAAACCAGCACCTTAGCAATCTCGGCGTTACTTTTGCCTTCGGCGAGTAAGCGCAAAACGTCGATTTCGCGCCCCGTCAGTTCCTTAAACGGATCCGAAGGGCTTTCACCCTGCTGGCGCATCATGGCGAGGACACGGCGCGTGATCGCCGGGTCAAGCAGTGCCGCTCCTTCGCGGACGGCTTGTAGCGCACGCACGAGTTCACCAGTACCCCCTTGTTTGAGGATATAACCCACCGCGCCAGCCTTGATTGCTCCGGCGATCAGTTCGTCATTGGCAAAGGACGTGAGCATAATGACCTGTGTTTGAGACCAACGGGCGACGATGGTTCGACAGGCATCAATGCCGCTGCCGCCGGGTGGCATGCGAATATCCATGATCACGACGTTCGGCTGATGGACGCTGCACTGCCGGATCGCCTCCTCTGCCGAACCCGCTTCAGCAACAATTTGCACATCTGGTACTTGTTCTAACAGCAACCGTAAACCCATGCGGACGACTTCATGATCGTCCACAAGGAGAATCGTTAGTGAGTCACTCATGATTTCTCCTCCGGTAAAATAAGTATCACTTTTGTCCCATTGCCGGGGCTGCTCTCAATCTTAACCTGCCCGCCAAGCAGCCGCGCCCGGTCACGGATCGAACGTAAGCCATAACTTTCGGGAACACTCTCCAGAGCGAAACCGCGCCCATCGTCCTCGACAGACAAATGCAGGGTACTATTCTCTTGGTGTAATGTCATTTTCACCCGTCGCGCACGTGCGTGCCGAACTGTATTCGACAGGCTTTCTTGCACAATCATTAGCACCTGATTGATCTGCATTGGTTTGAGGTTCGGTTCGCAGTGATAATTGAGATCAATATCGAGCAACCCGCTGAACCGGGGGTTTGCCAGCAGGTTCTTCAGACTCGGAATCAGGGCATCAACAGGTGATACGGTGCGTAGTGACACCATATAGCTCCGTAAATCCATATTGACGGCGTTCAGTACACTTTGCGCTTGGTGCAGTCGCCGTGTCACTTCTGTCCCCGCCTCCATCAATGGTTCCATTGACTCCAAAATCAGGCTGGCGGAATATACGCTCTGAATCACGCCATCGTGAATTTCCTGTCCAATCCGTTCCCGTTCGGCGGCTTGAATCCGTTCGATTTCCATCTGCTCAATCAGATGATCAAGTTCGATCTCGAATACTTCTAATACACGGATGACGGTGATGGCTAAAATCAGTCCGATCAATGAACGAAACACCTGAACTGGAACGCCAATACCATCTTCGAATAGTGCATAGTTCAGGAAATTCGCAGGCGGGAATGCGGCGGGTTGAACGATAATCCCACCAAAAAAGGCGTAAGCCAATAGAGCGCCGCCAGCAAAGCGCAAGGTTTGATAGATACGCCCGACTCGAAGTGGAGCAATACTCATCTGCGCCTGATAGCGCAATCCATAGGCGGCAAGCAGACTCCCGGGCAGCGCCAGCAAATAGCGTGCCCAGATGGTTGATGAGATGTGCCATTCGTGCGTGGTTGGAAAGAAGTAGAACGATAGCCAAAAACCACTGCCCCAAAGGACGGCAGCCGCAATGACTAATTTCTTCAATCCCGGGTAACGATGTTCGAGAGTCACAGCACCAAAGACTAACAAACACGAAAACGATGCCGCCAGCAATACGATCTGGAACGTCTGGAGAAGATCAATCATGACTTGCGGTAGATAGGTGGACTGAATCGGGATGAATATCGCTCCCCATTCGTGAATCCCGTGCAAAATTCCGAATGCCGCCAACCAATGCAAATCACGTGCCAGTCGCAAGCGACTATATCGGCGCGATTGAAGGAAGATCGCCAGCCCCATCACGAAAAAAGCCAAGCCGTAGACGAAAAGGACAATCTGGCGGTTCACAATGAAGAATTCGCGTATGGAGTCCATCCGTTCCCCCAATAGAAAGAGCCTACTGGGGCGCAGGCTCTTTCGTTATCTTACCATAAAATCAAAGTCGATTACCCGCCGAACGACATGAACACGGGCGGGAAGGTGAGCAGCAGCCCCAGAACCAGCAGCACGATGGTAACGATAAATGAGGTGGTGAGGCTGAGGGCATTGCGTTTGAAGGCATAGTGCAGCACGACCCAACTTACGATGAAGGCGAGAACCGAAACTCCTGTCTTGCCGCTTAAAGGTCCGACGCCACCATTCCAGGTCAAAAAGGTCTTGATGGATGCGTTGACTTCTGACAGCACAACGGCAATTCCCAGTACCAACGATCCGATGCCGCTGGCGATCATTGATGCACCCATTGCCCGATCTGCTGCACTGATGTTTGCCGTTGTGTCCGATTTGGTTTGTTCTTGGTCAAGTTTGGCGGTATGCGTTGCCATGATTCTTGTTCTCCTTTGTCAATTCGCTCTATGCAATTTGGTAAATGGTTTAGGTGAGTGGCGAAGCTTTGGTAATTAATGCCCCCAATGCTCCAGCGATCCCGGCGACTGCGAACGAAAGGAGAAACAGTGCGATCATGATATTGCGTGCGCGCTGATTTGTGGCGAGTTCTTTACCGTACTTGAAGATTCCGAAAGCGACGACAGTGGCGAGCAGCGGGGAAATCCACGCAACATGCTCTTTCCATTCCATACCGAAGTGGTGGTATTCCGCCGTTTCCTCACCCGCGAGCAGCCAATAGCGTGGATACTGCGAAAGTTCTTCCGATTGAACGGTTCGGTCGATAGTTTCTGGTGGCGCTGCGCGATACCAGGGATAAACCACATACGTGCCAACGATAACGGTCAGCCAAACGGCGACTGCCATCACAACCGATCCCCAGCGCAAACGACTAACGCGCTCGGTGATACCCTCTGGTGTGACCAAGCGGGGATGCAAGCTATAGAGTCCCGCTAATCCCCCGGCGAATGCCAACAGAAACAGCGCACCGAAGCCCATTCCATGAATTAAAGTCCAAAGTTCACGATCCGTGAGATTCATCTTAACCCCTAGTGACTAGTTGTGTCGTAGAAACTTCAACTTGACTCCAGAGTACGCCGAAGCCGAAGCCGCCAGAAGGTATGGATGTCCTATCTTTTGCCGGGACAATTCGGCAGCATGAGTCCTGCCCCCGCCGTTTAGCCTATCTCCAACAGGCTGAAGAGCGCATGTTGGCGAATGCCTCGAATGTTATGCTTCCCTTGCCCGCTGTAGCTGTGCATGAGTCAACTGCTAGCGGGACAAGCCCGGATAGCTTGCAACTGAGGCGGGATTTTCACCCAAACCACCCGTCACCAGAGGCGAATTGACTGTCGCCCAAGCGCTAATGTTTTTCGCCGCGTTCACGTCGGCATGGTCGGCATGGTCGGCATGTCCGCATTGCACACACAGGAATTGGCTTTCTCGATATGTCCACAGGCAAAGCAGCGTTGGCTCGTGTAGCGTGGATCAACCACGCGCACTGGAACTCCAGCGCGTTTTGTGCTGAAGGGTTCACTGCCGCCGGAAGTGATTCTGAGTCCCCGTTTTTCGAGCGGGCAAACGTCCCAGTGGGTGGCTTCTTATTGTGGGACACATCCCCCCGGATCACCGAGTCTTTCTGGGAACTGTGGCGCATAAAACGGGAGTCCTAATTTCTAGGTGCTGATACAGGGGGATTCATGGTTCGAGTCAATGCATGAATCATGTTTTTTACTTTCGTATGTTTGTATTTTGGAGGCAATCTGTTCATGAAATTCCGTATCACCCTATTTATAGCTCTCTTGAGTTTTCTACTGATCTACGGCGTCGGTTTGGCGCAAAATCAACAGCCTACACCGACCTCCGAGCCAGCAGATCAAGATCATGCCGAGATGGAATCGATGGACTTGATGGCTTCTGAGTCACAGTGTGATGTAGAAACGTTTGTGCTGCAACAGCAGGCATACTCGATTGCGCTGACGGCGTTTCCACAGGCATATGCGGCAGACCCAGAATCGGCGCTCCGCACCGTCTATTACGCCGGTCTCACCTACCAGACCTTCGCACTAAGCTGCGGATTTGTGCCGCCAGAGGAAGCGGATGCCGGACACGATGAGGATCATGCAGCAGAAGATGAGCACACCGATGAGGCTCACATGGAACTTGCCATGTCCATGGGCGATCCAGAAAACGGACAGGTTCTGTTTACGACGATCATCCCGCAAACCGGGTTCGCCTGCTCGACATGCCATCGTGTAGACAGCCCAGAAACACTCATTGGTCCTGGGTTACTCAATATTGCCGATCCCGGTCATGACCCGTCACTGCACGAACATGGCGATAGTGATCACGAGGCGACCGAAACACCGCAAATAGACCGTACAATGGACGAGGTCGTTGATTACATGCGTACCTCCATCGTGCATCCGGGTGAATTCGTTGTTCCCGGTTTCCCTGATCTGTTGATGCCACAGGTTTATGAACAGCTCTTGAGTGAGCAAGAGATCAACGATTTGATCGCTTACCTCATCACGCTGCCTCACTGAAAACTATGCTGCAACGCACAGTGGCAGAGGGCAAAAACCTTCCGCCACCGGTCTTAAATCTAGGACGAGTTGGGCAACCGGATTGCCTCATGTACCTTGGCGATCCGGTTGCCATTTCAGGGGGTCAAACTCAATAGTGAGCCGTTTAGCTATTCTGTCGCAGATTTGGACACACATCCAGTTCGGTGATGTGGGGTCAAACTCAATAGTGAGCCGTTTAGCTATTCTGTCCCATTTGCATGTGATGTCCCCTCATGCCACTGTTCATCATTCCCTCACCCATCATCGGGCAGGAGCCATCGCTGGAGAACATCGGCATAGCATCAATATTGTCGTGCATCTGGGCGAGATGTTCGTCTGCCTGTTCTTGAGTGAGAACGCCAGCGGTCACCATTTCCGCCATATGATTTTCGGCGCCAGTCAGGATCGCTTCTTGTACCGTCGCCAGTTCGACTCCCTGTGCTTCGGCGATTTGTGCCAGCGTTTGCCCGCTGTGCAGTGCCTCGATGAGCGCGTCTTGTTCCAAACCGAGGACTTCAGCCGCAACGGATAGCATAGGCATAGCTTCATCGCCCATCATCCCGCGCCCCATACCCCGCCCCATCATCATCCCGTGACCACCCATCATCCCGCCCATATGCATATGACCCAGAGCAAACGGTGTAGGTTCTGGATCGTCCGATTGAGCCGACGCTACAAACACGCTGGCACTGATGAGCGCAGCCAGCAGGACTAGAAGGATCAACGATTTACGCAGCATAGTAAAACTCCTGTGATAGCAATCAATATTCGATTACCTATAGATTGCCACAGGTGTTTGGAGCGTTCGTGTTGCTTATATGAAGTTTCTGTAAAGCTCAAACATGGGGTAGTGTGAAGCTGAAGTGGCTGCCTTTGCCAAGTCCCTCACTTTCGGCAAAGATTTCACCACCCTGCGCTTCGACTAGATATTTAGCCAATGTCAGTCCGATCCCACTGCCGCCGCTGCCCCGTGACCGAGATTTATCCACACGGTAGAAACGCTGGAAGATGTAGGGCAATTCTTCAGCCGTAAGCCCAATTCCTGTATCGACAACTGAGAAATACAACTTATCCGACTGGTGCATTACGCCCAGAGTCACTTTGCCATGCGGAGGTGTATATTGTAAGGCGTTACCGAGTAGGTTGGTCAGCACCTGTGCAGTACGATCATTGTCTGCACAAACACGGGGCAAATCTTGAGCGATATTGACGACAAATTTGATCTCCTTCTCAGCAAATTGTGGACGCATCCGCTCAATCACTGGATAAATGATCTCATCGGGTTGGTGAGGCTGGAGATGCAGCGCGATCTGCCCGCTTTCCGTGCGCGAAAGCTCCTGTAAATCCTGGACCAAACGCTGCAAGCGATCAGCTTCCCGGTGTACCAACTGGAAAGTCTCTGGTGTTGCGGGCAGCACACCGTCTTGCAGACCCTCCATATAACCCTTGATGCCCGCCAACGGTGTTTTAAGTTCATGGGCGACATCACCGAGTAACTGCACACGCCTTGCCTCTGTGTTCTCCAGTGACTCTGCCATCCGATTGAAACTCTCGACCAATTCTGCCAATTCATCGTGCGAGTTGAGCTGCAAACGTTGCGTGTAAGTACCCCTTGCGATCCGCTGACTAAGCATTACTAATGAGCGAATCGGGCGGAGAATCTGCTGGCTAACGAGCCAACTGACCGCGAGTGATGCCAAAAGTGCAGCGACTCCCGCGATCAACAGAGCAGTATTAAGCGCCTCACGGAATCTGTTCTCGACTTCGACATCGAGTTCCGCCACGTGCTGTTCCATCATTCCCGCACCGTTCCCGCGCATGTGCATTATGCGGTCAGAGAAATTTGCCGGAGCAACAAACGCAGTCGCAACAGAGATTACGAGCAGTCCAATCAGCACCACCAGTACATAAGATATAAAGAGTTTGCGGGATAAGTTCATGCGCTGCCATCCGCGAATTTGTAGCCGACACCACGCACCGTCACGACGAACTGCGGATCGGCGGCATCATATTCGATTTTTTGCCGGATATGACCGATATGGACATCGACGACCCGTGCTTCGCCGTAAAAATCGTAACCCCAGACCCGTTCCAGCAGTTGTTCTCGGCTGAGAACCATCCCCGAATACATCGCTAGTTCTGCCAGCAGCTTGAATTCCAGTGCAGTCAGATCGATCTGTTCCCCGTCGCGCCATACTTCATGACGCTGAATATCAATGTTGAGGTGCTTAAAAGTCAAAATTTGACGTTCGTCTTGTGCCGATGCACGTCCGCGCCGGAGGATTGCCTTGACACGTGCTGCCAGCTCACGAGGACTGAAGGGTTTAGTGAGGTAGTCATCCGCGCCGACAGTCAATCCCATCACACGATCAAATTCCTCCGATTTTGCCGTGAGCATCATGACGTACACATCCGACGTGCGCCGTATATTTTGCAGAACTTCCAGACCGTCCATTTCAGGGAGCATGATGTCGAGGATCACGAGATCAGGTTTGTAGCGTTGAAACGCGGCGAGACCTTGTACGCCGTTCCGCGCCACATAGACCGTATTGCCATCAGCTTTCAAATATGCCTCGACTATATTGAGGATGCTATCCTCATCGTCAACTACAAGAATGATTGCCATTACGATTTCGCTCTATTATTCCTATGTCTTTCCATGGTAGTGCAGCGGTTTTTCTGGAAGGAATTAGACCGGAGATAA
>JBBQRJ010000135.1:0-10593 GCA_038214955.1 Aggregatilineales bacterium
GGGCGCATGGAATGGGGTCCGCGGGCGTTGGGCAATCGCAGCATCATCGCAGACCCGCGCCGTGACGACATGAAAGACATCCTCAACGCCCGCATCAAGCACCGCGAGAAATTCCGCCCCTTCGCACCCTCGATTTTGCTGCAAGCGACGGGCGATTATTTTGATCAAAGCTACCCCGACCCGTTCATGATCAAGGTGTACAACGTCTTACCGGAGAAGCGCAAAGAGATTCCCGCTGTGACTCACGTGGACGGTACGGGGCGCTTGCAAACGGTGGATAAACAGCACGCGCCGCTCTACTGGTCGCTGATCAATGCGTTTGGTGAACTCACGGGGACGCCTGTTATCCTAAACACGTCGTTCAACGAGAATGAGCCAATTGTGCAATCGCCCGCCGAAGCAATCGACTGTTTCGCCCGTACCCACATGGATGCGCTGGCGATTGGCAATTTCCTGACGGTGAAATAAGCGAGTAATGAGTAATTGTGCCAACGTCTGCCTACGGTAGTAAACTATAATATGAACTTTTACATTACGAGGCGTGAATGACATGGCGAAGAAATCACAAACGGGCATCAAAGCAAACATTGGTTTGACCGATGATCAAAAGACAGGCGTATGCGAAATTCTCAATGCGTGCCTAGCAAACGAGGTTTTGCTCTATACCAAGACGCGCAAATATCATTGGAACGTCACGGGCTTAGAATTTGCACAACTGCACGTTTTCTTCGAGGGACAGTATGACATCCTCGAAGCGGCGATTGACGAAATTGCGGAGCGCGTGCGTCAAATTGGCTTCATGGCGATTGGCACGCTCGAAGAATTCAAGAAGGTCGGCAAGATCAAGGAACAGCCGGGCGTGAACCCGAACGCCGTGCAAATGCTCCGTGACCTGTTGGACGACCACGAGGCGATCATTCAGCAGCTTCGTGAGGACATCGACACCACCGCCGAGAAGTATAAAGACATGGGGACGAGCGATTTCCTCACCGCACAGTTGACCACGCATGAAAAAATGGCGTGGATGCTCCGCACTCACCTCGAAGGCGAAAACAGCTAATCAGCGATTAGCGGTTAGCCGTTAGCAAAAAGCCGAAAGGCTAACCGCTAAAAGCTAACCGCTTCTTTTGCTATAATTCAGCCTGATTAAACACGAGGCTGATATGTCGTTATTGACTGCTCACAATTTGGCGAAAGAGTTTGGCGCGGACGAAATTTTCTCCGGCGTAAATGTTGAAGTCCCCCACAAGGCGCGGATCGCACTGGTGGGTCCTAACGGCGCGGGCAAAACCACGCTGCTATCGCTTCTGATCGGCTTGGACACACCGAGCGACGGCACGGTGAGCCGTACCAAGAACCTCAAGATCGGCTGGCTGCCACAGCGACCCGAACTTTACGGCGATCACACTATTCACGAGGAAATGCTCACCGCCTTTACCGGACTCCGCGAGATGGAAGCCGAGCTAACCGCGCTTGAATCCGCAATGGCTGACCCCACGCAGCATGATCAGGCGATGGCGCGTTACGGCGTGCTGCAAGAACGCTTCGAGTCATTGGGCGGCTACAGCTACGAACAGCGGATCAAGACCGTGCTGCACGGCTTGAGCTTCACGGCAGAAGATTATGATCGACCCATTGGTAAACTTTCGGGCGGGCAAAAGACCCGCGTGCTGTTGGGGCGTCTGCTGCTGGAAGCGCCTGATCTGCTGGCGCTGGATGAGCCGACCAATCACCTTGATATTGATGCGGTGGAATGGCTGGAAGGCTTCCTCAACGAGTTTGAAGGCGCGGTGATCGTCGTCAGCCATGATCGCTATTTCATGGATGCTGTTGCCCGCAATGTATGGGAACTTGATTTCGGTACGCTGGAAACCTATCGCGGCAATTACAGCGCCTACACCACACAGCGCGACGAACGCCACGAGCGAATGATCAAAGAGTATGAAGCACAGCAGGAATTTATCGCCAAAGAAACCGAATATATCCGGCGCAACTTAGAGGGGCAGAACACCAAACAGGCACAGGGGCGGCGTACCCGTTTGGAGCGGCTGAAAAAGGCGGGCGGCATCATCACGCGACCTCGCCGCCGTGACAATATGAAGCTGCGGCTCGGTGCGGTGATGCGAAGCGGGGATCGCGTGCTGGCGACCAAGAATGTCGCCATCGGCTACCCGGATCGCACGTTGTTCAATTCGCCGGATATTTTCTTGCGGCGTGGGGAAGTTGCCGCCTTGATCGGCGCAAACGGCGTGGGCAAAAGCACATTCGTCAAAACGGTGATCGGGGACTTAGAACCGAAAGCGGGCGAAATTCGGCTTGGAGCGGGCGTCAAAGTGGGCTATTTCGCGCAAGCACACGAACTGCTCAATGAGAAAAACAGCATCCTTGACGAGATTCAAACTGTCAAGCCCATGACGATCAGCGAGGCGCGAAACTATCTCGCACAGTTCTTGTTTCAGGGGGATGATGTATTCCGTCCGATCAACACCCTGTCCGGCGGGGAGCGCGGGCGAGTCGCGCTGGCGAAATTGGCAATTGCGGGGGCAAATTTCCTGCTGCTCGATGAGCCGACCAATCACCTTGATATTGCCAGTCAAGAAATTTTGCAAAACGTCCTCGCAGACTTTGCCGGAACAATCCTGCTGGTGAGCCATGACCGCTACCTGATCGATGCGCTGGCGACACAAATCTGGTCACTTTCTCCCGGCAAACTCGATGTTTACGAGGGGACGTATGCCGAATACGTCACCAAGCGTGAGAAAGCGCGTCTCGCTGCCGCCGAGCAACTCACCGCCGCACGCGCCGCTGCCAAACCCGCCATTAATGGGGTCAAACCGGGCGAAAAGAAGTTCGGACTCAGCCCGCGCCAACTGCAAAAACGCATCGAAGAAGTAGAGGCGCAAATAGTGGCGTTGGAAGGCAAAATCGAGGAAATCACCAGCGCGATTGAGGACGCCAGCTCAAACGGTGACGCGGGTCGTGTGCGAAAGTTGGGCGAAGCCTACACGCAAGCCGAAGCCGATTTGCAGTCTGCTATGGAAGAATGGGAACGGTTGGTGAGCTAATCTGTGCCGGGTTATCACAGGATTAACCTTTGGGAACATGAAGTATATCTCAACATAAGGAAACCCAATGGCAACATTGACCGCAAGTGCGCCCGTCATCCTTGTGAGCGAACTTCACAAAGCCGCCGCTTACTATGGCGAGAAACTTGGCTTCACACAGCAGCAGTTTTACGGTGAGCCGCATAATTTTTGCATCGTGCGGCGTGACGGGCTGACGGTCATGCTGGCGCTTGCTCACGCAGAGGACATCAAACCCTACTGGAAAACTGTCCGCAGCATGTGGAATATGTATTTCTGGGTGGATGATGCCGATGCGCTGTATGCCGAATTTCTCGCCAGCGGCGCGATCATCGACTACGGGATGGGGGTCAAGGCGTATGGCGTCAAAGAGTTTGGCGTGCGAGACCTCGACGGGCATGACATCGGCTTCGGAGAGATTCTAACTTGATCACATCCGATTTAGAAAGCAATTGCAGTACAATCAATTTGACATGGGTAACGGAGTCAAGTGATGTTAACACGATTGAAGGTATCTGGATTCAAAAATCTTGTAGATGTGGACGTGCGCTTTGGTCCGTTTACCTGTATTGCGGGAGCAAATGGAGTAGGTAAATCGAATTTATTCGACGCAATCCGCTTTTTGAGCGCATTGGCGGATCGCCCTTTAATTGAGGCAGCACAGTCTGTAAGAGATGAAGATGGACGAACTGGAGATATTCGAAATTTATTTCACCGTGTGGGAGATACTTATGCTCAAGAAATGTCGTTTGAAGTCGAAATGATTATTCCATCAACCGGAGTTGATGATTTTAATCAAACAGCTAACGCAAAAGGTACATTTTTACGATATTCCCTAACTATCGGATTGCAAGAAGATGCGGCATCATTAGAATTATTACAAGAAGATTTACAATATGTCACCCTAAATAAAAGTGATGTAGTAAAACACATCTTTTTCACTTATCAACCCGTTTGGTTAAATGATGTTATACGGCAAGAAAAACGCGGACGTCATGCCCCGTTTATTTCTACCGAACATAATGGGCAGCGGATAATCAAGCAACACTATGATGGTATAAGTGGCAAACCTTACTCGCGTGACGCAAGCAAATTACCTCGTACAGTTTTATCAGCAGTAAATGCCGCTGAAAGCCCAACAGTAGTTCTTGCTAAACGGGAGATGCAGTCTTGGAGATTACTTCAATTAGAACCATCTTCACTTCGCAAACCAGACGAATTTGGAACTTCGGAGAGAATCGGTGTGGATGGAGCGCATTTGGCAGCAACACTTGCAAGGTTAGCACGAGTAGATGATATATCAGTATATCAACGTATCTCAAACAGTTTAGCAGACCTATTAGATGACGTTAGTTCAGTTGCAATTGATCGAGATGAAAAACGGGAAATCCTAACGTTAATGGTAGAAGGTAAAGACGGTACATGGCATCCTGCAAAATCTTTATCAGACGGCACATTGCGATTTCTTGCCCTTGCTGTAATGAGCTTAGACCCCGAAACTACAGGTTTAATATGCTTGGAAGAACCTGAGAATGGTATTCATCCGCAACGTATTGAAGCAATGCTTGATTTACTTGACAAGATTGCAACAGATCCAACGGCAACGGTAGGGGATGATAATCCATTAAGGCAGGTTATTATTAACACACATTCTCCGGCTGTTGTTCAACAAGTTCCTGATGATAGCTTGCTTTTTGCAGACCTTGTTGAAAAAATCAATGAACACGAGGGGATTTATAAAAGCCTTCGGTTTAGTTGCCTTCCAGATACATGGCGTACTGGCACACCGGAAGGTGTTAACATTATTTCCAGAGGAGATATTTTAGCCTATCTTAACCCTGTACCATTATCTGTTATTTCCAACAGCATATATCAACAGAAATATCGTCGCGTCATTGACCATCCCTATATACAAATGTTATTACCGTTTGAGGACATTGTTGAGTGATTAAATTTACGTTGCTGACAGATGGTAGTTCAGATAAAGTCTTATTACCAATCTTAAAATGGACTATTCGCCAACACCGCGCTGCACAACCCATCGAAGATCAATTTGCTGATCTCCGTTTGTTACATCGACCTCCAGAAACACTTGCCGACAAAATTGTACGCAGTATCGAGCTTTATCCTTGTCAGATTCTATTTGTGCATAGAGATTCTGAGAAAGCAACTCATCAAACTCGGAAAGAGGAGATTTATCAAGCCTTTAATCAAGCAAGCGAAAAATTACGAGATATTCCTCCTTTAATTTGTATTGTTCCTATTCGGATGCAGGAAGCATGGTTGTTATTTGATGAACAAGCTATCCGTAATGCATCAGGCAATCCTAATGGAAAAATCACTCTTGAATTACCTGTTTTAAGAGAAGTAGAGAATATGCCGAACCCTAAAAGTCTGATGTATTCCCTCCTTAGCCGAGCAAGTGAACTTCATGGACGCAGATTAAAAGACTTTAATTCTGCAAAACAAGCACATCGGGTAGCAGAACTGATTGACAATTTTGAGCCACTGAGACAGCTTTCCGCATTTCAATTATTTGAAGATGATTTACAGCAAATGCTTAATATTTATTTCCCTATATAAATTTATGTTTTCGCCACCAACCGATAGCCGACTCCCGGCTCGGTGATGATCAGTTCGGGGCGGGTGGCTTCCGCTTCCAGTTTGTGACGCAACTGCGTGATGTACACGCGCAAATAGTGGACTTCTTCTTCGTACTCTTTGCCCCACACCTCGCGCAAAATCTGCTTGTGCGTCAGCACTTTGCCGACATTCTGGATCATCAGGCGTAAAAGTGCGTATTCAGTCGGTGTCAGCTTGACAGCTTCGCCCGCTTTCGTGACCATGCGCCGCGTAAAATCGACGCTCACATCGCCCGTCTGGAAGATCGGCGCTTCGTCGGTTTCGGGGTGCGCGTGACGCAGCGCGACTCGCAACCTTGCGAGGAGTTCCTGTACGCTAAACGGCTTGGTGACGTAATCGTCTGCGCCAGCGTCCAGCGCGGCGATCTTGTCGCGGTCTTGCCCCTTCACCGACAGCACAATGATCGGCGTGGATGACCATTCACGTAGGCGTCTCAGCACTTCGAGACCATCCATATCCGGCAGCCCCAGATCAAGGATGATCAAGTCGGGGCGCAAGATCGCCGCCTCACTGAGCGCGTCTTTGCCCGTGACTACTTCGCGCACGGTATAGCCGTTCGCCTCTAAGCTGACGCGCAGAAAACGGCGAATCTGGGCTTCGTCATCAACAATCAGCGTGACAGCACCGCTCATAACTTCGACTCCTGTGCGGGCGGTGGCTGTGCCTTGATCGGCAGTCGGATGGTGAACTCCGCGCCCCCGCTGGTTAAATTAGCAACTGAAATTGTACCGCCGTGCGCCTCGACAAATCCTTTAGCAATGGACAAGCCTAACCCCGTCCCCCCGGCGGCGACTCCCGGCACACGGTAAAACTTCTCAAACACGCGATCTATGTCCTGCGGCGCAATGCCCCCGCCGTGATCAGTCACGCGAATACAGAGCGCGTTTTCCTCAATCGCCGCGTTGATCTCAATCGGTGTTCCAGTTGGCGTGTACTTCACCGCATTATAGAGCAAATTGGCGATCACCTGTTCCATTAAGCCGAAATCCATCTCCAACAGCGGCAGATCGGGCGGCATGTTGATCGTGAGCGGGCGTCCGTCAAGGCGATCCCCCATGCGATGCAGCGTTGACCCTACAAGGTCGCTCACGTCGCACCATTCAAACTTCGGTGTGAGTCGCCCTGCTTCAAGCCGCGTCATATCCAGCAGATTGCCGACCAACCAGTTCAACCGATCCGCCGCGTCTTGAATATCTTCGACCAGATCAACTTTCGCCGCATCCGACATTCTAGGGTCAATCAAGCTGGAAGATGCGCCCGCAATCGCAGCGATAGGCGTGCGAAATTCATGCGAAATCGAGTTGAGCAGCGAGGTAGCGAACTGTTCCGACGCTTCGAGCATGGCGGCTTTTTGCGCGGCTTCGTCCAACATCTCGCGCTCAATCACCAGCGCAATGTGACGGGCAAAGGTTTCGAGCAGGGTTTCTTCATCGCGGGAAAGCCACGTATTCGCCAGAGTCTTGATCCCCAGAACGCCCACCGTCCCGCCAGAGGTGATCAACGGGAGAAAAGTCGCGTCCGACTGTGCCAGCGTATTGGTGAAGCGTCCGGCGGATTTGCCCGATTCGTATGCCCACTTCGCAATGCTAAAATCCTTCTCGGTGATGCGTAACGTATTACAGTTGTGCGGCTCTAGCGCCAGCATGTTATTCGGCAAGCTCAAAAACATGGCAACCTGAGCGTTGAACACGCGCCCGATCTCGCTGGCGGCGCTGCGTAATACATCATCCATATTGATCGCCGTTGAAGTCTGGCGAGTCAGCGTGTAGAGCGCCAGCGTCCGTTCGGCATAATGACGTGCTTGCTGTTCCTGCTGGCGAATTTTTGCCGTGAAGTTGCCCACGAACAGCGCGATCACGAAATACAAGCCCAATAGGATGTAATCTTCGATGTTCATGGTCGTGAATGTGAAGGTGGGCGGGATGAATAAGAATCCCCACGATACCGCGCTGACTGCCGCCGCAAGGATAGCGGGACCCCGCCCTAAGTACGCGGCGATCAACAGCACGGCGACCAATTCGATCAACCCGATGGCTTGATACTCCAGAATCGGACTCAGAAATATGCTGAACGCGGTCACGAGCGCGACGATTGTCACCGCGATCATGTAGAGCGGCAGCGAGGAATGCCGCTCGACTGCTGGCACCAGCGTGCGCGGCGCGGTGCTTTCCGGTTGGTCGCCTGTTACGATATACACATCAATATCGCCGCTCTTTTCGATCAAGCGGTTGACGATTGATCCGCCCCGCAGAAAACCCTCTAACGGGCTGTGCGCTGGCTTCCCGGCGACGATTTGCGTCACGTTGCGCTGATGCGCCACTCGAATCAGCCCGTCAATCACATCGCTGCCGATGGTGGTCACGACTTCCGCGCCCAGTTCACGCGCAAGGGCGAGGTTGCGGACGAGTCGTTCTTTGTTGGCGGGCGAAAGTGACTGCGCCGTTTCGACATTCACGGCGATCCACGGCGCTTCAAGGTTATACGCCATGCGCCGCGTCCAGCGGATGAGCCGTTCGGACAGTGGGCTTGGACTGACAGCCACCATCAACCGTTCGGCAGATTTCCATGTGGATGTGATCTGCTTGATCTGGCGATAGTCTTGCAGTTGATGATCGACCCGTTCCGCCGTCAAACGGAGCGCCATTTCGCGCAAGGCAGTCAGGTTGCCGATGCGAAAAAAAGTATCCGTTTTGACCTGATCGCCTGTGTAGACTTTACCTTCGTTCAGGCGGGCGCGAAGGTCTTCCGGTGATAAGTCGATCAATTCGAGCTTGTCTGCCAGTTCGAGAATCGAATCGGGGACGCGCTCCTGCACCGGAATTCCGGTGATGGTTTGCGCGGCGTCGGCGCGGCTGTCGAAATGCTGCACATTGACGGTTGTCCACACGCTGATGCCGTTATCGAGCAGTTCCATTACGTCCTGATAGCGTTTCGGGTGGCGTGATCCCGGCGCGTTGGTGTGCGCCAATTCATCCACCAGCACAAGCTGCGGTTTACGAGCGAGGATGGCGTCTAAATCCATCTCTTGCAGCGTCTCCCCTTGATAATAGAGGCTCTGGCAAGGGATGATCTCCATGCCGTCGAGCAGGGCTTTAGTTTCTGCCCGCCCGTGCGTATCAACATAGCCGATCACGACATCAACGCCGCTCACAATTGCGCCGCGTGCAGAGTCGAGCATGGCGAAGGTTTTGCCCACGCCTGACGCCATGCCCAGATAGATTTTCAATACGGTTCGGTGATTATTTTGCATGGTCACACACGTTGATTTTTAATGGCTTCATCATAGGGGATTGCCCGCGCATCTGCTACTATCTGTTTATTGCAGAAACCATTGTAGGGACGCGCAACGGCGCGTCCGTTTATGACATTACAAACGACGGACGCCCCGTTGGGCGTCCCTACATTCTGAAGGGTATTGTTTGATGAGAGCCATTCTACTTTTCACGCTTGCGATCTTAGCTGTGACCGGAATCGCTGTCGCGCAGCAGGTTACACCCGCCGTCCCCTTGATCACCGAAACGCCAACAAACGCGGTGGCAGCGACCCAACCCCCCAACATCGAACCAACAACGCCTGAAATCCCACCTGTCGCGCTGTTCACGGTGACGCCGAACGCGCCCGAACTTGTGGGAACGCCTTCGCTGCGTCCGATCACGCTTGACCCGAACGATGCGCGTTTAGCCGTCTGTGCGGCATCCACGTTTGAGGGATTTTCGCCGTATGTCGTGCGTCCCGGAGATCGGCTTGATCTCCTGCTGGCGGGCGTTGACTCGATTACGGCGACTCAACTCGCGGCACTCAACTGTCTCGATGACCCCTCAGAACTTCCAATTGGCGCGGTGATCTGGCTGCCACAGAATGCGTCACTCTTTGCCCTGCCAACACCGCTCCCAAATGAGCCATTATCAGACACGGCACTGATCACCGACTTTGAGGCGATAGCACAGGACAATGCAAGCGGCGCGACAATCACATGGGCGGCGGAAGGCGAAACGGCATATTTGTATCCCTGCGGAGATTTGGACACCTGCCAGCGTCCGCAATACGCCGCGCCTATCTCGCTCAACGGTTCGCTGACCATTGCTCCATTCCGTTATCCCGGCGAGTATTTTTATCGTTTAGAAGTCACGGCGGGTGAAGAAACGATCAGCCGTGATGTGACCTTCATGATCACTTGCGCTCAAGAATGGATTGGCGCTATGGACTTGCGCTACTGTCCCATTTCACCGCCGATTGCGGTCATGATCGCTTATCAACCGTTTGAACATGGCGCGATGATCTGGTTTTCAGACACGCTTGAAATCTACGTACTCACGGATGACGGGCGCGTGAGCGTGTTTGAAGATGTGTTCCGCGAAGGCGCACCTGATCCAGCGGCGCAAGCGCCCGAAGGTCGGCTAACCCCTGTACGCGGTTTTGGCATGATCTGGGAATTTCTCGGCGGCACGGCTAGTCCGCTTGGGTGGGCAACAGCGCAAGAGGGTGGCTTTGACTCAGCGCGGCAAGCGGCAGGACGAATCTCGTACACGACGTATATTCTCGCGCCAGATAACACCGTCTACGCGATCACGCTGATTCCCGGTCAAGAGGTCGGCTATTGGATAGAAATTGAATAAAAGCAGTTAAAAGTGGAAAGTGGAAAGTTAAAAGTAAGGGCAACCCCAAACCGAATTCAGGTCTGAGGGGGTGACAGTTCCAGCGCAGAGGCAAGGTAGGGACGCGATACATCGAGTCCGTCGTTGGGAGCATTTATGGATCGCTAGCGCACCGTTACATGGGAAGACCCACTGGCAAGCGCGGACAAGGCGCGAACCATCCATGGTTGCTTGAAACCTAACAAGGTACAGCACACTTTATTGTTGAAGTT
>JBBQRJ010000136.1:0-10565 GCA_038214955.1 Aggregatilineales bacterium
GTCGAAATCCGCCTGCCGAGCGAATGGGAATGGGAGAAAGCGGCGCGAGGCACAAACGGGAACGTGTTTCCGTGGGGCGCGGAATATATTCCGGGCTATGCGAATGTGAATGAGACTCGTGAGAGCGCCGGACCTTACTACTTGCAGCAAACCAGCGCCGTTGGGTTGTATCCACAGGGGGCGAGTCCGTATGGCGCGTTGGACATGAGCGGGAATGTGTGGGAATGGTGTCTGAAAAAGCATGGGTCGCCGCAGGATATTGACATTAATGGAACAGATGGTCGCGTGCTGCGCGGTGGTTCGTGGGACAGTTTTCCTCAGTTTGCGCGTGCGGCGCGGCGTGACAACTACGATCCGGACGGCAGGAGCGACGATATCGGTTTTCGGGTGGTGTTGGGTTCGCCTCCTACCTCGCGCTCTGTCCTCTGATTCTTTTGCCCTTGTCTTTTACCCCTGCCGCGCAGCGGATCGATTTTGGAAAAAATGAAAAAGCGTCGTAAAACCCCTCCCCAGAGGTCGTTAGCTTGCTTGGGCAAGCAGCATCGCTTGAACCTAGAAAGGCTTGTCCGGTGTTGAAATCCTTCTCGTGAAAATGGATTTTGTAGGGGCGGGGCAGTGTCCCCGCCCGCTGAACACGGGCGACCACACGGGGTTTTGCGCGTCAAGTTAAGCCCACCCCACCCCCGACCCCTCCCCGAATTCAGGGAGGGGAGTAAGCAGACTCCTGTTTGCGCCCTCCCCTGAATTCGGGGGAGGGAGGCGAGCGCAGCGAGCGGGGTGGGGGTCAAACTGACACCCCGCGTAAGGTGAGTTGGTAACGCTCAGGGGGCTGTGCAGGATCAAATCGTTCGCCTCGTGTTGAGCCGATTCGCTCATCCCTTCGCTTCGAGACAGCGATCAGTCGTTCATACACCGTTCGATCAATCGCGCCAGTTCCGCTACGACAGGTTCATCGAACATGGCATCATGATCGCCCTCAATATCGTACACGTCAAAGCGTCCGCTGCACAGCGCCCGCCAGCGTTCGACCCGATCATCGGCTTTGGCGCTCACGGCGCGTACATAAGCGACCTGTCCGGTATAGGGTTCGACTCTGAAGGTTCGGTAGAGGCGCTGATTAGCGCGAACGACCTTCGGTTCAGGGTCTTGCTCAATGATTTCGAGGATGTACTTTTTGAGCAGAAACAAGACCTTGTGCAGCGACGACAGCCATTCCCGGCGCGGATTGCGAAAGACTTTGAACAGACGTATAGGAAACTCCCACAGCGAATCCAACGTCATTTCAGGGTACTCGTGATCTACACCGGGAAACGTGCTGTCAAACAGAAAGACGCAGCCTACTCGTTCCCCTTGTGCGTGAAGCTGGCGGGCGACCTCATAAGCGATCATGCCGCCGAAAGAACGCCCGCCGAGATAATATGCCCCGGAAGGCTGAACAGCACGCATCAGCGCCACATAATCCTGCACCATCGCGCTGACGCTCGTATACAGCGGCGCAGAGCCATCCAGACCGCGCTGCTGAAACGCATAGATCGGCAAGTCCGTCTCGATGCGCCGCCCCAAAGTATAGAAGCCCATCACCTGCCCGCGACTAGGCGGCACTAGGAATAACGGCGTGTCTCCCTTACTGCGCCGGATCGCCGCCAGTGACGAGGCAGGACTACCGCTCCCGTTTTGGTCGATGAGCGCCGCAAGTTGTTTGAGAGTCGTCTGCTTGACCAGCATGGGCAAAGAGATATTCACGCCGAGTTCGCGCTTGATACGCGACACCAATTCGCCCGCGTTGAGCGACGAACCGCCGAGTTCAAAGAAATTGTCCTCCGCGCTGATGCGCTCCAGCTTGAGCAGGTGACGCCACAAATCCACCAGATAGCGTTCGCTGTCGGTGGACGCTTCAACAAACAGAGTGTCTACCCCAAGCGCGGACCAATCCGGGGCGGGCAGCGCTTGGAGATCGACCTTGCCGAGGAGCGTAAGCGGAATCGCGTCGAGGCGTACATAGGCGAATGGCAGCATATAGTCCGGCAGATGTTGAAGCAGATGGCGACGCAGCACCGATGGGGGCGGCAGCGTGTCGCACACGAGGTAGGCGATGAGGCGCTTTTCCGGCGGATCAGTCGGCGTATCAAATGCGAATACTGCCGCCCCGCGCATCGACGGGAGCAGCAGCAGCGCCGCTTCGATCTCGGCAGGTTCAATCCGATGACCGCGAATCTTGATCTGAAAATCGCGCCGTCCGAGATGCTCAAGCGCACCATCGGGACGTTTGCGCCCCAGATCGCCAGAGAGATACATCCATTCGCCATCGGGCATCAGGAGGAATTTACTGTCGTTCCGGTCTCCATCTTTCCAGTAGCCGGGGAAAATGTAACGTCCTTTGACCGCGATTTCCCCGATCTCGCCATCCGAGAGCGGGTTTCGCTGTTCATCCAACAGCAGAATCTCTGTGTCGCGCACCGGGTAGCCGATGGGGACGACGGCGCTTTCCAGAACGGTTTCCTTATCGATGAAATAATGCGCGAAGGCGCTGGTTTCGGTTGAACCTGCCGCATTGACCAGCAAACAATCATTTGAAAACCGCTGCTGGTACAACCGGACATCATGGGCATGGACAGTTTCGCTGCCGATGATGAGCAGCCGCAGATTCGGAAATGTCAGCGAGTCGTCCAGCGTACTGGCGACATGCCGGAATAGACTCGTCGTGGAGTAGAAAATGCTCACCTGATCATCTGCCAGCCATTGCGCGAGGTCGCCGTAGCCTTCCCGCTTGACATCGAACGCGCAGATCGCGGAGCCCATGAGCAGCGCATCGAAGAACACTTTGCGCGAACCGCCAAAACTATACGACGAGACCAGCGCCCAACGATCTTCGGGGGTAAGGTGAAAGTCATCGACATCGTTGTACGTACCCGCCACAACTGCAAAGTGTGTCCGTACCATTCCCTTGGGCGTGCCGCTTGTCCCCGACGTAAAAGTGAGGTACAAGGGCGCATCGGGCGACACATCTAAATCAGGGTTTGTGTCCGGCAGTGCCGGATCAAGCGCATCGACCAACAACACATGCCGGATTGAACTCCCCTGCACGAGCGAGCGAACATGGGCTTCGGATGCGCGGTCGGTCACTACAATCGCAGCGTCCATTTCTGCGATCATCGCCTGTACGCGGGCGGGGGGGTGTGTGAGATCGAGCGGGACGTAGAATTTCCCGGCTTTGGCTGTCCCGATTAAACCGACGGGAATCCAGGTGCTGTGCGATAGCAGCAAAATCACCGGTTCAGACGGAGTGCGGCTCAAGGCGAGAAGCGCATGTGCCAGACGATTCGCATGAGCGTTGAGTTCGCCGTAAGTGATCGCGGCTGTGCGCGTCTTGAACGCGAGGCGCTGTGCATACTGATCGGCAACCCCCTCAAAGCGGTGTTTGACCGACTGCTGCAAGACAGATGCGTCTAAAGGCGTGTAATCGTTACGGGGATAAATGCGGCGATGAGTGCTCGTCGTCATGAAACAACCTTTTCTCGTTCGATTTCGCTGGCGCGTTCTCTAGACCGTGCAGTGTGCCAGGGAATAAGCCATCGGGATAAGATATTCAGCGTGGTATTGATGCCTATGCCGACCAGCCCGATGAGCAGGAGCGCGGCGTACAGCGACTCGGTACGCATGGTGCGCCACGCACCTAAGACCACTGTGCCGAGTCCGGTTGTCGCAAACACGAGTTCTACCGAAACGGCAATTGTCAGCGACGTGTTCAGCCCCAGACGCACCCCCGCCATGAGAAACGGCAGGGTGGCGGGCAGAATTAACCGGTAGAGAATGTCGAAGCGGCTGGCGTTATACGTGTGGGCGATGTCATAGAATGCGTGATCGATCTGGTTGATTCCAGCAATCGTGTTCACCAGCATCGGAAAAAATGCGGAAAGCGCGACGATGATGATACGGGATTGTTCATTGACGCCGACGATCAGAATGACCAGCGGCAGGATGCTGATTTTGGGGAGCGGGTGGATCGCGCTGATGATGGGGTCAAAAACACGGTTGAGACGCCGTGAACTGCTCATGACGACGCCGAGCAGCAGCGCTGGCAGCGCACCGCTCAGAAAACCGACGAACATGCGTACAAGGGTGGTCGCCAGATGCATCAGCAGAGACCCATCCGCTAACCCGTCGATCAACTTCGTGAAGATCAGCTATGGCGGAGGGAAGAACAGCACCGAGATAAGTTCGGTTTGTGCTGCCCATTCCCATCCGATCAACAGGGCTGCAAACGTCAGCACGAGCAGCCCCTGATCTATATTCGCCTGCATTTTACGGAAACGGGAAACGCGCTTTTGTGTGAGCGGCACGTTTCCCACATTCAACGCCTCACGGCGCACTTGATCGGTCATGGCTCGCCGAGAATGTCGTTTGCATACTCAACAAAACTGGGGTTATAGAATTCCTCGACTTCCAGAACGCGATCCAGCAGTTCGTGTTCGATCAACCACTGCTGGAATTCCATAATACCCTCAGTGCGAATCGCGCCCGTTGGGTCTATGTGTGCCCAGCACGCTTGCTCAACAATCGCCGGATCAAGCCCGGTGAATTCGGCGACGAGTTCGATATTGCGTTCGGTCTTGCCTTCGAGATACTGGCGGATGCCTTGCAGATACGCCACCATGAAACGCTGACCCAGTTCCTCATCTTCAAGCATCCGTGTGCCGTAGAGCAGCATGGATGCTTCCAGATCAGGCGCTAACTGCTCATCGGTCACCCACACGTTGGCTTCCCCCGTGTTGATGGCGTTCGTGATCCAGGGTTCGCCGGTGAATCCAACATCCACCGCATCATTCAACAGCGCCCCATGGAAAAGATGCGGTGGCAGAGGTTCATTCGCCAATTCACCGAGTTCTGCGCCGATGTTTGCGAAAGCACGCTCAAGCAGAAACTGTTCGACAGTATCCGTCTCATACTGCCAACGCAGGGTGCTGATTTGTTCGGGATCATCGAGCGCACCTGAATCAAGCACATCATTTCGGGCGATGAAGCCGTTAGCGGCGCATTCACCCTCCGCAAAGTAACCCTTGTCGCCGACGACCCGGAACTCTGCGCCGCGCTCAATGGCGTTGAAAAGCGCCGCGTTGATGAATTCGACATGCACATCCAGATCACCGCGCAGCAAGGCGGGGAAAATCTCTTGCGATTCGGCAAAGCTGAGATACTCGGCAGCAATACCCTGCTCGGCAAAATAACCCTCTTGATCGGCGATATAGAATGGTGCATACGACAAATAAGGAAGAATGGTTATGGTGACGGTATCCAGTGTTCCTTGTGCAGTAATAGGGGTGACGATGAGTAAACACAAAGTCAACAGGAAGGCAAAATTGCGAAGCATACAGACCTCTAATAGTGTGAATTACATGCTTGGAAAGCATACTTTGATTCAAGGGTTTTAGCCACGAGTTTGAAATTTCTTGTCAGCATAACGAGGGACTTGTGCTAGTTCTACAACCTCACCTTACGCAGAACGTTATTTCTGACCCCACCCCCGACCCCTCCCCGAATTCGAGGAGGGGAGCAAGCCGACTCCTGTTTGCGCCCTCCCCTGAATTCGGGGGAGGGCAGGGCAAACGCATCAAAATTTCTGCGAGTTCATCAAGGGTCAAGAACGCTCGTAGGGGAGGGGCAATGTCCCCTCCCGCCATAAAAAGCACGGGCGACCACACGGGGTTTTGCGCGTCAAGTTAAGCCGATTTGCAGGACGCTAAAGCATCCGGCAAGGGTAAAAAGTCCCCTGAAGGGGACTCACAGGGCGTTTGGAGCGGGAATTGGAGCCCCGTTTACGGGGCTTTTTAGAACTAGCCGGAGGCTTTGAGCCTCTGGCGACCCCCAAACGAAATTTTTTCTGAGGCAGAAACCCCTTAACTTGACGCGCAAGACCATGTGGGGTCGCCCCTACACGCTCTGACCCCAATACAAACATCTGCTCGATTTTGATGCGATAGCCCTGGGGGTGGTCCTATCTGCTATCTTGCATCAACTATTCAGACGGAAGCCATGCCCGCGTACCGTAAGGATGTATTGCCATTCAGGATCAATCTCATCAAGCCGATCTCTGAGACGCTGCACCAACGCCTCGACAGCCGCTTCGCTTACATCCTCCTCCTCATCTGTTTGCCACACGGACTCTATCAATTGCTCCCGTGTGCAGACTCGTCCCTGCTGGAGATAGAGAATCTCCAATAATCGGTATTGTGGCGGACTCAGGGGCGGATCAACGATGACACCCTTGATCACAACAGCTTGTGTCTCCTGATGAAGTTCGATACGCGGATGAAGTTCGATAGGCGACGTGGTAAACTGTTGAGCGGTATGAGCGGCTGGCGCTGTTGACCCCGCTCCAAGGAACTCGAAATACACGGTCATCGCCAGATTGATTTTATCTCCATCGGTTAGCTGCCGAATTCCCTTCAGTGGACTTCCATTAATCCAGGTTCCGTTTCTACTTTCCACATCCTCGATGAAATAATGATTCTCTTTTACGGTGAGTCGAATGTGTTCACGCGAGATTTGTCTTGACCGCACTTCGATTTCACAATACTCGCCGCGACCAATGATAACGGTGGGTCGTGTCAGCGCGACGGTGTGTGATTTTGCAGAGGCATAAAATACGAGGCTGGCAACTTCCATAACAGATCGCGCCGCCGCAGGATCGACAGGTGGCAGATGGCTGATAACCTCTGCCTCTTGCGACTTGTCTGCATCATCGAGCGTGACACTGCTGGTGCTTATCTCGTGCGCTTCGCGGGGTAGTTGCTTCAACACATGCTCCACGCCTTGATCGTAATTCGTCCGAAAATCGGTATATTGCACACGCCGGACGCGAAGCGGCAGCTTGCAATCTTCGATGAGAATCGGGATGATCGTCTTGTTTTCATCCCGCGCAAAACTGATCTCGTCAAGCACGTTCTGCGATTGGACAGAATGAGACGACAGCACTAACAGAAGATGTGTCGATTTATCGAGTGCCTGTTCAATCTCTAAGTCCCAACGGGTGCCTGCTGGAATATTGAGATGATCGAGCCATGTGGGAACTCCCCTTTTCCGAAGGTCTTCGACCAGTTGTTTGACAAAATCGGTGTCCATATGCGAGTAGCTGACGAATACAAGCGCCACAATCTTTCCCTCTTCACACCCATTGTCCTTCATCCACCACGCGCCGCCGTGCGCTCATCCCACCCCGCCAGCGTTTGCGCTGATTTGTATCCTGTAACAAATCGTAACTTAATCTCAATACCTTCGCCAAAAATGGCGGGTGAAAAAGCAGGGTTTTCGGGTAAAGTGATGTCTCTCACAACGACACAGAACCAGAAAACTCATGAGCGAGATTATAGCATTGACTGCCTGTTTGACACCGCTGCTTTCACGAACGAGTCTGCACCAAATGCGGGTGATTGTGCTGGCGCTGTTGAGCATGAACGGACGAGTGACGATGTTAGTGATGTCGCGGTGGGCGGAGATGATGACCTCGCAGGTTCGACTGCTTCGATCCAGCCGAGCCAATGCGTCCGTGTGTCTGTCCCATCATTCGACTGAATGCGAACAGGACGCTGTGGCAGAATTTTGTTGTACAGCGGACTTGTTGCATAGTCTGGCGAGAAGCGGCAATCCGCATTGCTCAGCACGATAACGCACATCGAATTGTCTGCCATCTGTTGGTAGGGCTTCCGCATTCCCAAGAACCAATTAGCTGAGGGTGGGGCATAATTCCCTCCCAAGCCTATTTTGCAACGTGCGTTCTAGCAGTGATAACGCATTTTTGACAAGGTATAAAGAGGTTATAAGTAGGGCAAACGCATCAAAATTTATGGGAGTTCATCAAGGGTCAACAATGCTCGTAGGGGAGGGGCAATGTCCCCTCCCGCCATAAAAAGCACGGACGGACCCCACGGGGTCGCCCCTACACGCCCGCTCTGACCTCGATACAAATATCCGCTTGATTTTGATGCGTTTGCCCTATAACTGTGGAGGTAAACACGGGTAGACCACCGACGTTGAGCAGCGCGTGTGTGGGCAACGTCAGTGTCCCCGTCAAATCCTGACCACAACCAATTTAGAGGTTTGTCGGTGCCAAGTCCCTGCGATGAACCGTTTAACATGTGTAGGGAAAGGCGCGCTTTGTCCCTCATTGCCTACCAATTGGCAGTTCGAGCCACCTACGCCCCGGTATACGTGATCCGGTAAATGACGCCGTTGGTGTCATCGCCAACCAGCAGCGAACCATCCGGCAGTACCAGCAAACCCGCTGGTCGTCCAAATACTGCTGCACCGTCTTCAATCAAGAAGCCTGTCAGAAAGTCCTCGAACTCCATCGGTTGACCGTTGTCGTCGAAGTGTATCCGCACGACGCTATAGCCCGTCGGCTCGCTGCGGTTCCACGATCCGCGCATGGCGACAAAGGCATCGTTGACATACTCGTCTGGGAATTGCGACCCGGTGTAAAAGACCATGCCAATAGGCGCGCTGTGCGCCTGATACATTAATGTCGGTGCGCTAGATGCCGCACAAAATTCCTCTTTGGTCATGTCCATCGGCGCGCCCGCAATGAAGGCATTGACGATCTGATTGTCGTAGCAGAAAGGCCAGCCATAATTGCTGCCCTCTTGAATTCGATTTAGTTCCTCCGGTGGCACGTCATCGCCAAGCGAGTCGATGCCGTGATCCATGCCCCACATCTCGCCAGTCAAAGGATGCCAACCGAAGCCAATTGTGTGTCGCAAACCGCTGGCGAACACGCTTCGGGAGGAAAAGTCCGGTTGCACTTGGACGATGGTCGCATTTTCCATATTCGACTCCATGCAGGTGTTACAAGTGCTGCCAAAATTGATGTACAGCATCCCGTCTGGACCAAACGCCATCGTCCGCGCCGAGTGCTGACCGCTTTCGGGGAAGTCACTCACCATTATTTGCGGCTCGGTCAGCGAGCCATCATCGTTGATATCAGCCACATACAGTGTCCGATTGGCGGCCAGTAATACTTGGTTGTCGTGGATCGTGATGCCATGTACCAATGGGATGTTGCTGGCGACGGCCACTGCTCCGTCCGACGCTCCATCGCCATCGGCGTCACGCAGCGCCACCACGTCACTGTTCATCCGCCGCGTCACATAAACTGTTCCATCGGCTCCGACAGCCATCATGCGTGGGTTGCCTAAGCCTTCCGCAAAGACAGTGATCTCAAATCCCTCTGGCACTTGCAAGTTCGCCATCATCTCTTGGCTGAATGGGCGTACCTCCGGTTGTACCGATGTCCAGATTGTGGATGCTCCACCTTCAGGTACAGGCGTTGCCTCCTGTGCAGCGGCAGGGACGACGATAGCCAATAAAACCACAATCACTATCCAATAGAGACCAAATCCATTTGCTTTTCTGTTCATTCGCGTTCTCCTTTTCTAACCTTCCTGCGACACAGACATGCAAGGTCTAGAGGATTTCTAGAAAGCGGGAGAACGACTGTGCTGTTGAGAGGGCTTTCCAGAAACTCTCTAAATATCTTAATTAAAATCGTAATATATGCAAATGAGCTACAGGTAAACCGAAGATGTGGAAATGTCGAAGGTTTACCGAAGGTTTCATGCAGCTCAGTAAAGGCACTAACTGTCAGCTTCACCGTAGATTTTTGTTTCAGGGCGGAACGCCGCCCACGCGAACCAGAAATGGGGGGACGCCAGTTTCTGCTGAAGCTGACTGCCGCTCAATTCGCCCTCGACTGCCGTACCAAACACGTTCCACGCGCTGCCCGTTTGATCGTCACGGATCGCGCCGCTGGCATCGACGCTGAAGGTGAGCGTTTGCCCATCGAGTTGACGGCTGAACAGTGCCGCCATGCCGACATCGCGGGAGGCATCAATACTGCTCTGATCAAGCGCGCTGGCTGCGCCCGGTTGCCAGAATGCCACCACATCAACCCCGCCCACCGTGTCATTGATAACGATGGCTTCCGCCAGCACCGGGAAGGGATAGGCGACTGCTTCTCCGCCAATCAGCGTGCCTAAGACCCGTTCGGTCGCAAACAGGCGTTCATCCAGTTCACCGCGAAAGAGGAAAGGCTGTGATGACGAGTCGTAGCCGACATACGGATTAGTCGCATACGTGCGACCATTACGTGATAGGACTTCGCCATTGGGGTACTGCTCGACAAAAGCGCCGAAACCGACCACCTGTGAGGGAAGTAAGGTCAACTGCGTTCCTGTGTAGCTGCCGACGATCCCTTCGCCTGTGAACTGCTGCCACCAACTTTGCGTCACGTCATCCCACATGATGAGATCGCTGTTCCGCAGCAAGCCAGAGACGCCGAAGCGTAAGACCTGTCCATCCACGGTGCGATCAAAAACGACGGCACTGTTACACAGCGGGCAGAAGGTCACGGCGACCGGAACATCTGCCACCACATCATTCACGATTTCATGCCGCGTCAGGATGGCGAGAGGGTAAGCGCGCGCAATACCGTCTGATTCAAACGCGATCACCGGGGACTGCGGCTGAAGCCATGTCGATGCCTCGGCAATCGACTCGAAGGTCGGGTTATCAAT
>JBBQRJ010000137.1:0-10522 GCA_038214955.1 Aggregatilineales bacterium
CTTACGCAGATCGTTATTTCTGACCCCACCCCCGACCCCTCCCCGAATTCGAGGAGGGGAGCAAGCAGACTTCTGTTTGCGCCCTCCCCTGAATTCGGGGGAGGGAGGCGAGCGCAGCGAGCGGGGTGGGGGTCAAACTGATATTCTGCGTAAGGTGAACTGATAGATCAGCGAGGTTGGCTGTAGCCTACTTGACAAGTACGCGCATTTGCATTACTTTATCTGTAATGAAATCGGTCTCATGGCGCTCACGATGAAAAAAGTTCCGACGCTGCGTGAAGTTGCACAACTTGCTGGTGTAAGCAAAGCAACGGCTGCACGGGTTGTCAGCGGTAGTTCGGAACCTATTCGGGAAGAGACACGCGAACGGGTGCTAGAAGCGGTACGGGAACTCGGTTACGAGCGACACGCGATTGCTGGCAGTCTCCGTTCTGCTCGAACCTTCATGGTCGCGCTGTCGATACCGGACATCACCAACCCGTTTTGGCCCGAAGTGGCGCGGGGCGTGCAGGACAGGTTAGAAGAGTCGGGCTATACCGTTGTCATGCTGAACAATGACTGGAACGTTGAGCGGGAACAGAATCACTTGAAGCGCATGGGGCAAAAACAGTTCGATGGTTTGATCATCAACCCGACTGGTACGCTCAATTCAGACTTGTTGAAACTGCGTGTGCCTGTGGTCGTGCTTGCTTCTGGCGAAACCTATCCCGATTTCGATACGGTCAGCAGCGACTCGGCGCAAGCGGGGCGGCTGGCGATGCACCACCTGATCGAGTTGGGGCATCGGCGTATCGGCTTGATCGCGGGACCCCTTCGGCGGCACAAGTCGCATACCCATCGAGATACTTACGTGCGAATTCACGAGCAGTATCAACTGCCGTTTGACGCTGACTTGATCATCCAGTCGGAATTTTCAGAAGAGGGCGGCTATCTGGCAATGAAGCGACTGCTCGCGCTGCCAGTTCCACCAACTGCCGTATTTGCCGTCAATGACATCATCGCACTTGGGGCGCTGCAAGCCGTACAACAAGCGCGGCTGCCTGTGCCAGAAGCAATTTCTATCATCGGCATGGATAATATTTTCGCCGCTGCAACGTCGTACCCACCGCTTACAACTATCGCCAAACCCAAATACGAGATCGGGTCGATTGCGGCAGGGTTTTTGCTAGAACGGATTGACGGTTTCTCGAAGCTGTCGCCACGCCACCCGTTACTCTCTTGCACCTTACAGCAGCGAGGATCAACCGCACCACCCCTGTAGGCGAACGCTAAAAGGAATTTTTATATGCCAGAAAATGAAATCGGTCTCATTTTAGAATTAGAAGATAAATTTGCAGGATGTTTAGTGGGTGGGGCAATCGGTGACGGCTTAGGGACATCGACAGAGTGGCGAACACCCGCTGCTATTGTCGAGCGATTTGGCAGTCGAGTAGAGGACTTCGCGCCTCCATTTGCACCCAAGCCGGACGGACGCCACAAGGGTGATGGGCGTGTCTCGGATGATACCTTGATGGTCTTATCTTTGTGCCGCGCTTACATCGCCAAAGACGGACACCTTGACGCACACGATATGGCAACGTATCTCGTACCAGAAATCGTGGATAAGCCGATGTGGGTGCCGGAATATCAGCGTCAAATGCCGCTCATCGAACGATTATTTTATCCCGAAAAGTATTTGCTGCTGCGTCTACGACTTGCCAATGTGAATCCACGCGAAGCCGGCATAGGGAATATGGTCAACTGCGGGGCAGCGATGTATGCCGCGCCTGTTGGCTTAATGAACGCGGGCGATCCCGACAGAGCCTATCAGCAGGCAGTGAATATATTCAGCGCCCATCAGTATTCCTATGGACTGGAAGCGGCGGCGGTCATGGTTGCCTGTATTGCTGAAGCCGTGCGCCCCAACGCGACGGTAGAGAGCATCGTCAACACGGCGCTGCGCCTTGCCAAAGACGGAACGCATAGAGCGTTGGAAGCGGTGATCGCGGTTGCTCGTGGTCTTGACACGACTGATGATTTGTCCATCCAGCGACAGCTACGCGCCGCGATGGAGCCGTTTGACACGGTTAAAGGGGATGTAGACCAGATCATTCGTGAGGGTGGCTATCCTAGTCAGTACCACTCTATCGAGGAAGTACCACTGGCGCTGGCGTTTCTGGTGGTTTCACAGGGCGATTTCAAGACGGCGGTCTTGAGGGCGGCGAACTACGGGCGCGACTCGGACAACATCGCCGGAATGGTCGGCGCGTTGATCGGTTCGTTGAAGGGCAAGCGCGGGTTGCCAGAACGCTGGGTAGACGAGATCGGCGTGCGTAACCGAATTGACTTTGACACAGCGGCGCGTAACCTGTACAACCTGTTCGAGCGAGAGTATGAGGCGGAGTATCAGCGGGCGCAGCAGCGTCATGGCGAACTGATGTCGCAGATGAAGCGGGTGCAGCATGGTTAGGCGATTTCCACTGTTTGCCGCATGGTCAGACCTCAGTCGTGAACGTCGCAAAGAAGCGATCTCCGGCTACCTGTTCATCTCACCCTGGTTGATCGGGTTTATCGTGTTCTTCCTGATACCGATTATCGCGTCGTTCATCCTCAGCTTCACGCAGTGGAACATCGTCGGTACGCCAACATGGGTCGGGTTGGATAACTACCGGGATATTCTGACGACGGACACCCGTTTTCAAAAAGCGGTGCAGGTCACGCTGACGTATGCGGCGTTTTACCTGCCGCTGGAAGTCCTGTGCGGCATTGGACTCGCCCTGTTGATGAATCAAAAACTGCGCGGCATCGGCGTTTTTCGCACACTGTACTATATGCCTTACGTCGTGCCGTCGGTGGCGGCGTCGCTGGTCTGGGTATGGATGCTTAATGGGCGTTACGGTGTTGTCAACACAGTGCTGACGTGGTTCGGCGTACAGGGACCCAACTGGCTCGAAAATCCCGGTTATATCCTGCCAAGCCTCATCATGATTGCCCTGTGGGGCGTCGGCGGCAGTTCGATCATCTATCTAGCGGGGCTGCAAAACATCCCCGAAGTGATGTACGAGGCGGCGACGGTGGACGGCGCGAACCGTTTCCAGCAATTTTTCAGAATCACGCTACCGCTGCTGTCACCAACCATCTTTTTTCAGCTTGTCCTCGGCGTGATCGGCGTGTTCCAAACGTTCACACCCGCGTTTATCGCATCCGGCGCGAACGGGGGACCCCTCCAATCGGGCTTGTTCTACATGCTCTATGTCTACAATCGGGGATTCGTCACGCTTCGCATGGGCTATGCATCGGCGCTGGCATGGATTTTGACCGCGTTCATCCTCGTTATCACGTTGATGGTCTTACGCAGTTCCCGCTATTGGGTCTACTACGAAACTGACCGGAGTGCGAACAAGTGAGGCAATCATGGCTGTAACCAAATCCTACGAACAACCGCGCCCTGCGGCGCGTCCCATGCGACTGACGCCGCAGCAAGCCGACACTATCGAGAAGGTGTTAGGCTACGCATCGCTGATCGCCGTTGCTATTGTCCTTGTGCTGCCGCTCTATTGGATGCTTTCGACGGCGCTCAAAACACCGGAGCAAACGTTCGCGCTGCCGCCGGAATGGATTCCAAACCCGATCCAGTGGGACAATTTCGCCGCTGTGTTTCGAGAAGTACCGTTCGGACGTTTCATCCTCAATTCGTTTATCCTCGTCGGGCTGAACATCATCGGGGAATTGTTCGCTGTGACGCTCGTCGCCTACGGTTTTGCGCGTCTGCGATTTCCGGGGCGCAGCATCCTGTTTCTGATTATGCTGTCCACACTCATGATCCCATATCATGTGACGCTTGTGCCGCGCTTCATCCTGTTTTCCCGAATCGGGTGGATCAACACGTATTTGCCGCTGTTTGTCCCTGCCTTTGCGGGCAGTTCGTTCCTTATTTTCATGGTGCGGCAGTACATGATGAGCATCCCGTTTGACCTTGACGAAGCCGCTTACATCGACGGTGCAACCCGGTTCCAAACATTCTGGTACATCATTTTGCCGCTCTCGCGCCCCGCTTTGATGCTGGTCGTCGTGTTCACGTTCGTGGGGGTGTGGAACGACTTCTTGCAGCCCTTGATCTACCTGAATGATCCCAACCTGTTCACCGTGTCACTTGGGCTGAGTTTCTTCCAAGACGTGCGAGATACCAACTGGAACCTGCTCATGGCGGGTTCGCTGATGGCATCTATACCGCCACTTCTGCTGTTCTTTTTCGCTCAACGTCAGTTGATTGGAGGCATATCGGTTGAAGGATTGAAAGGCTAATTGTCACATCGTCTATCAAGAAAGTGTTTTCTGGAGGAGTTAAGATGAAGAAGGTTTTTGTACTGCTGGTGTTTTTGCTGGTGCCATTTTTGGGAATTGCCGCGCAAGACAACCCGATCACGATTGTGAACTGGTGGGCGACTGAACGCGGACGCGATACCGCCGCCACCCGTGAACTCCATTTCCAGCTTGCCCGTGCATTTGAGGCAAACCACCCCAATGTTCAAGTCGCACTATCGCTGTACCCCAATCGTGGGTTTGGGACTCGCGTCCTCACCGCGATTGCGGCGGGTGAAGGTCCCGATGTGTGGTATCAGTTCTATGCACCCGATATTGCCGCACAGGGCTTCCTAGAAGATTTGACGCCGTACCTCGAAGCGTCAACTGTTGACGAGGGTTGGTTTGAAAGCGCCCGCCGTCGTGGTGTCTACAATGGCATGACCTATGGCGTCCCGCGTGATGCGGTTTCCGGTTTCATCGCCTACAACATGGACATTTTTGACGCTGCCGGACTTGCGTATCCCGAAGATGGCTGGACAGTCGAAGATTACCGCGCAACCGCGCTGGCGTTGACTGATGCCGACGCAGAGATTTACGGCGCTGGCGGCATTGAAGGCGGCGAAGGCTGCATGATGTGGTCGCCGTTCTCGTTCAATCTCGGCGGCGACTTGACCAGTGAAGATGGTCGCACTGTGACGGGACTCATGGACTCGGCTGGAACGGTTGAAGCAATGCGCTGGTGTTTGGGCTTGGTGACAGAAGATCAATCCGCGACGCCCGGTTCAATGGCAGAACAATTCGGTGAAGTCACGTTCATGTCGGGTGATGTTGCCCTGCAATCGCTGTCCGACTGGGAAATCCCCGCATTGACGGAACAGGCAGACTTCAATTGGGGCGTCGTTGCGCCGCCGCGTTTCGACGAGAACTCCGAAGTCGTCCCCTGGGCAGACTCGTATATGTACTATATGTGGAGCGGCAGCGACAGCAAGGACGCAGCATGGCAGTTGATCGAATACCTGTCGGGTCCCGAAGCGCAGCGTATCGCGGCGGAAGCTGGCGTATGGGCGCCGAACAGCCCCGCAGTTTGGGAAGAACTCGGTTGGGATCAAGACCCGATCAAGAGCGTGTCGTACAACCAGTTAATCAATTCGACCCTCGTGCCTAACTATCTACGCAGTCAGTTCTTCTTCGACTGCGTGTACCCGGCGTTGGGTGATGTTCGCACGCGCTGGATCGAAGGTGGCGAACGTGAACTTGAAGTCATGATGGCGGACGCAACCGTTCAGGCACAGGCGTGTCTTGACGATGGCTATTCGTCACTGCCCGAAGGTTCGTAACATTCATTTAGCGCCTCACCCTAAATCCCTTTCCCACAGGAGAGGGGAGAAAGCCAACATCTTTGGTATTTGAAAGTCCCTCTCCCTTGGGAGAGGGATTTAGGGTGAGGCTAAAACGGTATTTCCAGACAGATTCTTATTTTAAGAATGTGATTTCACTCATGACATTTCCCCCAAATTATGATGAGCGTGTTTACGCCGGTTGGCTTGGCAAGTGCATCGGTGTGCGTTTTGGCGCTCCGCTCGAAAACTGGACGTATGAAGATATTCTGGACAATCTTGGCTCACTGACGACCTACATCCATGAAGATCAGGGCAAAATTTTTAAACCCGATGATGATACATCCGTGCCAATGGTGTTGATTCGCGCCCTAGAGGATTACGGACTCGGCGTGACTGCCGAGCAACTTGGCGACACGCTGCTGAACTACTTGGGCGATCAACACGGCACATACTGGTGGGGCGGCTACGGCGTTTCGACAGAACATACCGCCTACCTCAACCTCGCAAATGGCATCCCCGCGCCGCGCTCCGGTTCAATTGCACAGAACGGCGCGGCACTCGCAGAACAGATTGGCGGGCAAATTTTCAGCGACATTTGGGGGTGGGTTGCCCCTGATGATCCTAGCCGCGCCGCTGACTTCGCAGAGAAGGCATCGAGCGTTACGCACGACGGTAACGGCATTTACGGCGGGCGATTCATCGCCGCACTGGTGAGCGCCGCCTTTTCCGAACATGATCCGCTCAAGTTGATTCAAATCGGGCTTGGACTCATTCCGGCTGACAGCGACTTTGCCCGCGTCACGAACGCAATGATCGATTTCTATCAGCACACGCCTAGCGATTGGCGTGCCGCTTATGCTCACCTCAAGGCGAACTTTGGCTATGACCGCTATCCCGGCATCGTTCATATTATCCCGAACGCGGGGGTTGTGGCTTTAGGGCTGTTGTACGGCAAAGGGGATTTTTCGCGCACATTGCGAATTACCAACATGGCGGGGTGGGATACGGATTGCAACGTCGGCAATGTCGGCGCGATTATGGGAACGGCGCTCGGACTCGACGCGATTGATGAATCGTGGCGCAATCCCATGAACGACCTGTTGATCGCATCAAGCACAATCGGCACGCGCAATCTGCTGACCATTCCCCAATGCGTCGATCTATTCACGTCGTTCGGGCGGCGCTTGCATGATGTAGGGACGACGCAGGCGTCGTCCGATTTCCCCATATTACAATATGTTCGACCACGCTATCACTTTCGCTATCCCGGTTCGACCAACAATTTCGATGCGCGGGGGGAACGCGGACGCGCCATTCACCTCAAACAATCCGCGAATGCGCTGCAAACCAGCATTCGCAAGCTGAATAAAAAGGGCGAGATTCGCATCTTCACGCGCACCTATTACCGTCCAAGCGAGTTGAGCGGCAATTTCTATGAAGCCTGTTTCACTCCATTGATCGCGCCCGGTCAAAGGGTAGAAGCACGGGTGCGCGTTAAAGAGAACGCGCCATCAACCATTCACGCCGCGCTGTATGTATATGACGATAATCACGGCACGGCACATCAAGCCAGAGCCGTTCCCCTGACTCCGGGCGAATGGCACACGCTGATCTATCGCATCCCCGCTATGAAAGATGCTTGCCTCTCCGAAGTGGGAGTCGTGTTGCATAACATGGGCGAAGTGTGGGAAACGGGCAGTTTTCAGATTGAGTCGCTCGATTGGTCAGGCGTACCCGATTACGAGACTACGTTCGCCAAAGAACGCCGCGAGTCCGGTGGAATCAGCCAGTGGACTCGCTTGCGCGGCTACTGGCGTTTAGAGGATGGCGCGTATCACGGGAGCGGCGTTGGTGAGTGTGAGTCCTATTCTGGCGATATTCAGTGGAGCGGTTACACCCTCGAAGCCTCCCTCATTCCGTTGATAGGCGATCACCATTTGATCAACGTGCGCGTGCAGGGCGCACTGCGGGGCTACGCATTCGGTTTAGCACCGGACAACCGCATTGCCCTGTACAAAAAGGACACGACTTATCGAATGGTGGCAAGTGCGCCATTTGTATGGACGCATGGCACAACCTACCGTTTGAGACTCACGCCACAGGTGAACACCCTGGACGCCTTAGTAAGCGCCAGCGACGGCACAATGGAAGCGATTTACTGGAAGGACACAGAGTCGCCCTATATGTATGGACAAATCGGTTTATCGACTTGGCATGGCGGACACACGCGCTTTGAATCCATTCGCGTGGATAAGGGCAGCGAATGACACGACTCCACGAGTATCAAGGCAAAGACATCCTCAAGCAGTTTGGCATTCCCGTCCCCAAAGGCGCGGCAGTCGAAACACCGAACGAGGCGCGTTTGCTGGCAATCGGGATTGGCGCTCCGGTGGTGATCAAGGCGCAGGTGTGGGTCACGGGGCGGGCAGGGCAAAACCTCATCCACTTCGCCAGCACACCGGATGAAGTCGCACAGATAGCGCGTGATCTGCTTGGGCGGCAGGTGGGTAACTTCCGCGTGGAAAAGATCATGGTGGAAGAACGACTCAAACTCGAACGCGAGTTTTACGTTGGCGTGATTGTCGATGATGCTAATCGTGCGCCTGTCGTCATTTTTAGCAGCATCGGCGGTACAGGGATCGAAGTCATCGCGGCGGAACATCCCGACAAAGTAGCGCGGCATGTGGTTGATATTCGCTTAGGCTTACGCGAATTTGAAGCGCGTGACCTCGTGCGGCGTGCGGGGATAGACGGCGATCTGCAAAGCCGACTCGCCGCGCTGCTGCCCAAGTTCTATACAGCGGCGCGAACGTATGAAGCACGTACCGCTGAGATCAACCCATTGGCGCTCACGTCCAACGGCGATCTGGTCGCGCTGGATGCCCGCTTCACGATTGATGATTACGCCGTGTATCGCCACCCCGACTTAGGGATTGAGATCGCCCGTGAATTTGATCGTCCGCCGACTGACCTAGAAAAGATCGCTTGGAATGTCGAAAAGAACGACTATCGCGGGACGTTCTATTTCATACAGATGCAGATGGGTTTCCACAAAGGCGAACGGGTCATCGGCTTTCACGGCGCGGGCGGCGGCGGCAGCATGATGAACATGGATGCGCTGTTCTCGCGTGACTTCAAGATCGCCAATTTTGTCGATACGAGCGGCAATCCACCCGCCAGTAAGGTCTATCGTGCGGCGCGGATCATCCTCAGCCAGCAGGGGATCGACGGCTATTACGCGGGCGGAAGCGGAGTCGCCAGTCAGGAACAGTTCCATTCGGCGCGGGGCTTGGTCAAGGCGTTCATGGATGAGCAGTTGAACATCCCTGCCGTGATTCGTGTGGGCGGCAACGGTGAAGATCAAGCAAAAGCCATTTTAGAGCGGGCAAACGGCGCATTTCCCGCGCCCGTTGAAGCCTACGGACGTGACGACTCGCCAGATTTTTGTGTTGACCGTCTGCAATCGCTGGTTGACTCGTATGTGCCAGTCGAAAACCCGCCGCCACGCCCCCCATTTGAGCCGAAAGAACCGTACACCTTCGGGACGATCACGGGCGGAAGGATAACCTATGACCATGCGCTGTGCCGTGATTGCGAGAGCAAGGCGTGTGTTACAACGTGTGTGCCGCAAATCCTCTCGCTGGTGGGCGATGTGCCTGTGCTGAATATCTCGCACGAACAGGCGAAAAAAGGCGGCTGTACTGAGTGTTTGGCGTGTGAAGTCGAATGTTATTTTCTCGGCAATCGCGGCGGGCGCATTTTCTTGCCGATTGAGGGCTTAAACGATGTCCATTCTGATTGATCCCGATAAGCGCGTCATCATTCAGGGCATCACGGGACGCGAAGGCATGACGCGGGCGCGGCTCATGCGCGGCTATCATACGCAAGTAGTCGCTGGCGTGACTCCCGGCAAAGGTGGCGCAGATGTCGAAGGCGTCCCCGTGTTCGACTCCGTGCGCGGCGCGTGGGATGCGGTAGGCGAAATTGACATCAGCGTTTTGTTTGTCCCCGCCGCGCTGGTCAAGAACGCGGCGCTCGAAGCGATTGACGCCGGTGTAAAACTGCTCGTGATCGTGCCTGACCGCGTGCCAATCTACGACGTATTAGAAATCGACAGCGCGGCGAAAGCGGCGGGCGCTCAATTCATTGGACCCAATACGCTCGGCGTGCTGAGTCCTGATCGCGGCGTGTTGGGCATGATGGGCGGTCAGGCGGCAAGCGCGAAAGACTGGTTCTTTCCGGGTCCCGTTGGCGTGACCAGTCGCAGCGGCGGCATGACGACCAGCACCGCCTATTACCTCGCCAAAGCCGGGATCGGTGCTTCGACACTCGTCCATGTGGGCGGGGATGCGATTGTCGGAATGCCCCACGCCGAAATCCTCAAGCTGTTTGAAGCCGATCCGCAAACCGAAGCCGTCGTCATGTTCGGGGAAATCGGCACATCACAGGAGGAAAGCGCCGCCGCATTGATCGAGTCGGGCGGCTTCACCAAACCGCTGATCGCCTACATTGGCGGCAAGGCGGCGAAAAGCGGGACTCGTTTCAGTCACGCGGGAGCAATCATTGAAGGGGATCGCGGCACGCACGCCAGTAAGGTTGCCCGCTTGCGTGACGTTGGCGTGCATATTGTCGAGTCGTTTGCCGATATTCCCCGTGTGACAGTCGAAATTGTCAGACCGCGAAAGGTAATTCCTATGGCAAGCAAACCCGAACCGAAATCGGGTCAAGATGATCTGCATTGGACAAGCGGCATTACGAAGATCAGCCCGAACGAAATACGCTTGCGCGGGCATCGCATTGATGAACTCATGGGGCAGGTCACGTTCAGTCAGGCGATCTATCTTGCGCTGACCGGAAAACTTCCGTCTGAACCTGTCGGGCGTTTGCTGGATGCGATT
>JBBQRJ010000138.1:0-10513 GCA_038214955.1 Aggregatilineales bacterium
CTTCAACGATTCACAGGTGGAGAAACGCCAAACCTTGAGCGTTGACGAGATGATCAGCGAGTATGCGGCATCGAATCAACGGGTAATGGCGGCGGCGCTTGGCGTACCTGCTGAGAAGTGGTCACAAGTCGGAACTCTCCCCTGGTACGGGAGCGAATACTCGCTCGATGATTTCATCGTGTATTCGTATTACGGGCATAAACGGGAACACAGCGCCCACATTGACGTGTTTGCAGATCGGCTGAACACCGAAAACAAAGATTAGAGAACATATCTAACGCAAAGGCGCAAAGGCGCAAAGAAGAAGTCATATAAACCTTCTTTGCGTCTTTGCGGCTTCGCGCCTTTGCGTTGAGTCTTTTCTCTTGCTTTTCTTGCTTCTAGTCAATGCCGCGCATACGGGGATCAAGCGCGTCGCGCAGACCGTCACCCAAGAAGTTGAACGCGAACATGATCAGGAACAGCGCCACCGCCGGGAAAATCGCCTGAGACGGGTACGACGTGATCGCCCGTGCGCCGTCTGCGATCATGCCGCCCCAACTGGGCGTCGGCGCTTGCACGCCCAAGCCAATGAACGACAAAAACGCCTCATACGAAATGTAGGTCGGGATCGTCAGCGTTTCCGCGACGATGATGGGTCCCAGAATGTTGGGCAGCATGTGCCGGAACATAATGCCGCGTGTGCCAACGCCCATCGAACGCGCCGCTTCGATATATTCTTTCTCGCGGACAGACAAAATTTGACCGCGCACGAGTCGCGCCAAGCCCATCCATGAGGTGAAGCCAACGCCAATGGCAATGAACAGCATCCCGCCCATCGAGGCATCGAGCCTACCGAGGGTATAGGCAAGCGTGCCGGGTTCATTTTGCGCCGTACTCGAACGGAAAAATGCCATCAACAGAATGATCAACAACAGGGTTGGGAAGGCGTACATAATATCGACAAAGCGCATCATCAGGTTATCGGAGCGTCCCCCTAAGTAGCCGGAGATCAAACCGAAGGGGATGCCAACGAGCATCGCGGAGAGGGGACCAATGAACGCCACCGCCAGCGATACCCGTGTGCCGTAGATGATTCGACTGAGCATATCGCGCCCCAACGAATCCGCACCGAGCGGGTAACTCTCGCTAATGGTGACATAGCCGCCCATATCACGGGGGATCATGCTTGGGAAAAGCTGAGTCACCCAACGGGGCGCGGCGTTGTTGTCTGCCAGCACCTGCTTATCGTAGGCTTTCGGGGCGAGAAAATTAGCAAATATCGCCACCAATACGGCAAGGATGATGATGATCAACCCCAACACCGCCATACGATTTTTACGCAAGCGCCGCCACGCATCAATCCACAGGCTGTCACCTTTAGCGCGGCTGTCTAGTTTAGTTACCCCTGCATTTTGTTGTCTCTGTTGTAAGACAGCCATTGCACGCCTCTCTAGTAACGAATACGCGGGTCAAGCCACGCATACGTAATGTCAACGACCATATTTGCTAACACAAGGAAACCGGCATACAGAAGGATCGTTCCCATGATGACCGGGTAATCGCGGTTCGTGACGCTGGTGACGAAAAATCGCCCCATGCCCGGTATGCCAAAAATGGTTTCGGTGACAAACGTCCCGGTCAGCAGCGCGGCAAATAACGGACCTAACACGGTCACGACAGGGATGAGCGAATTTTTCAGCGCGTGGAACAAAATAACCATGCGCTCACTTAAGCCCTTAGCGCGGGCGGTGCGGATATAGTCTTCATTCATGACTTGCAGCAGGGCGGCGCGAGTCAAGCGTGCCAGCAGTGCCGACTGTGCGAAGCCGAGCGCGAACGCGGGCATAATGACGTGCTGCGGGTTGCCCCACCCAGAAACAGGCAGCAGACGCCACTGTACCCCAAACACATATTGAAGTATGGGACCCATGATGATCACCGGAATCGACACGCCGATAATCGCTACGCCCATCCCGGCGTAATCATAGATCGTGTTGCGATTCAGCGCGGCGATGATGCCCGCCGGAATGCCAATCGCCATAGCGACCATCAATGCCGCCAACCCCAGTTGAAGCGAGATAGGCAAGTTCTCTTCAAAAATATTATTGACCGTGCGACTGCGAATCCGCAGCGAGGGTCCAAAATTCATCCAGCGAAAATCGGTATCTGCTCTGAAAACATCAAGGCGAATATTGATCAAATAATCATTCACTGAAGACGGGCGGTATTCTTCCCCCGTGATGCGCGGAAAGATGATGTCCCCAATCCACTTGAGGTACTGCTCTGGCAGGGTTGAATTAAGGCTGTATTTCTCTTCTAACGCTCGTAAGATGCTGTCAGGAATTCCGCGTTCAGTGGCGAAAGGACCCCCCGGCACAATACGCATGAGGACAAACGTGATCGCTGAAACGACGAACAGCACCACCACCAACCACATGAACCGCTGTGCTACAAACCTTGCCATACGTCCCCTCTGATGAGAATTAGGGACATGACGTTGTCACCATGTCCCCCTAATACCCGCCCAATCTTTGTAGGGGCGACCCAAGGGATCGCCCATTTCATTCGGGCGGGGACATTGCCCCGCCCCTACAAAAATCGTTGACTTTCTAGACTCTATTGGAGTCTTCTTTCTTGCTACTCGCTGATGTCCCACTTTTCGTAGTATTCGCGGGTGATGTTCGAGTAGGTGCGCGTGACGTTCGGCGCAGTCAGGTCGTTGGTCACATAGTAGTAAATCGGGGCGACAGCGGCATCCGTGTTGACAAGGATGTTGTCCGCTTCCGCGTAAATGGCTGCACGAACGGCATTGTCGGTTTCGAGGAACGCCTGGTCGATCAGCGCGTCGAATTCTGTGTTGATCCAGTGCGTGTCATTTTCTGCGATCAAAGCACTGTGGAACGGCACATCATAATAGAAGTTGTGCGCGTCCGGGTAATCGAAGCACCACGCCGCACGGTAAATCGAGTAGTTGCCGCGTTGATCGAGGTACGTTGCAAAGTCTGCCGTCGTGATCTGAACGTTCACGCCGAGGGTTTCCGCCCACATCTGCTGTGCTGCTTGTGCAACCGATGCGTGCAGGGCGCTGTCGTTGTGGTACAGCGTGATCTGGAAGGCATCAGCCGCCATTCCGGTGTCGGTCAGGTATTCGTTCCACAGCGCAACTGCACCTTCAGGATCGCTTTGGATACCCACATCGGGGAACATTTCGCTGGTAGGCGCAGCCACAAGGCTGGGCAGAGCGAACAGCGCCGCAGGGATTTGACCTTCACGGGTCACGTTATCAACAATCGACTGACGATCAATCGCCATCGAGAAGGCACGACGGGCGCGTGCATCATTAAAGGGTGCTTGTTCGGTGTTGAAACCGTAATAGTAGGTGCAAGTACCCGGCGCAACATGCAGTTGGGCGCTCAGGTTCGGGTCGCTGTTGATGCGGTCAATCGAGGCGGAGGGGGCTTCCGAAACATCGAGGTTGCCCGCTTCAAATTCGGTCAACTGCACGCCTTCATCGAGGAAGCGGAACTGCACTTCATCAATCATGGGCGCGGGGATTTCAGTCGTGCCAGCCCAGAAGGGGTTCTTGATCATCGTCAAGCTGCCGCCATCACCACGCACCCATTCTTTGAGTGCGAAAGGACCGTAGGTTGCAATGTTTTCCGGGTTGATCCAGAAATCGCCAAATTCTTCGATGATCGCTTGCGGCTGCGCGATGGCGAACCACTGTGCGTAGATCAAAGCGGTGGGCGCGGCGAGGCGCGGGACGGTAACTTCGAGCGTCCATTCATCGACGGCGCGAATGCCCAGAGCTTCCATCAACGCCTGTTGTTCTTCGGGGGTAGACTCACCAGAAGCAGCATATTCCACGCCACCAGCCACCCAAGGCGCCCACACCAGTTGATACGGTGCGGCAGTCGCGGGGTCGAGCGTGCGGATCATGCCATAAGCGAAGTCTTGCGCGGTGACGGTCAGCGGGGTACCGCTTTCGTCCATCAGTTGTTCGACAGCGCCCGATTCGGCGTTGTAACGAACCCAGTAGACGTTCGGCATAATGCTAAACGTATACACCAGACCATCTTCCGACACGGTGTAGCTTGCGATACCGTTTTCAACTGCGACGGTTTCTTCGTGCAGACGGAGCAAGCTGGGGAATATTTCGGTGATCACCTGAACCGACGGCACATCTTCCGCCAACGAGGGATCAAGCGTCGGGATGTCACTGGGACCCATCTGACGACCTGTGATGAGGATTTTACCACCCCCATCTTGCGCCGCCACACCACCGACAACCGCGAATACGAGCGCGACCAACAGCAGCAAAGCAGTCAAACGTGTAAACTTATGCATACATTCCTCCTAGAAAAAAATTGTTAGCGGATACCCGCAACTTACTGAATAGGTTTTAATGACCGTGTTGAACCTTAACATGAGTTTGTGCTACTCGCAAGGTTGCTCTACGGTAAGCACTTGTACGTTCTACACAGATTTACACAGCAATAGGTTCAGTGGTTCAATCTAGGTTAAACTTAACCTGATTTCGCACACACACCGGATTGCCCATGTTCAGAAAACCTTTTTTGATCTTCGTCTTAATCGTTTCAGTCGCCAATAGCATTTTTGCACAAGACAACACGTCCTCCATTTATCTATGGGTACGGGGAGATTTGTATCGCGTTGATCCGACTGCGCTGACCACCGAGCCGATCACCGACTCCGGCACCGTTTCCAGCCCTGCCCTATCCCCTACCGGTACGCGCATCGCTTATAAAGAAGCGGCGCAAGTGGGCTTAGAGGCACTGGATCGCGTGGAGGCGGAAGGTGAAATCGCAGAGATTGACCTTCCCGCCAACATTGCCGTGTTCGATGCATCCACAGGGAACACGGTGACTATTGCCGCACAGCCGGAGGATGCCTCGCTGCTCGTGGAAGGCGTGCCAGATAAAGCGATTGTGCGTTCTGCGCCTGCATGGTCGCCCGACGGCACACGCATTGCATGGACAGAATTTGATTTTGGCACGGACGTTTCCCGCTTGATGATCTATGACCTCACCAGCGGCACAACCAGCGCCTTGATCCCCGAAATTTTCGCCTCTATCACGCAGGGGCGATCCCCCGAAGTCCGTTGGGGAAATCACATCTTCATCATCAACCTGTCTGCCGATGAAGCGGGCGATCAAACCTACTTCATTGTGAGCGAAACGGGCGTCATTGAATCAACACCGCGTATTGCCCCCGTGCCTGACGATTACGTGTTGGACTTCTTCCCCGTTGAAGGCGAGTCGCAGACCTATGTCGGGCTGTTCTACGCATCGGGTCGCTGGACAATCCTCGATGGGCGTACCGGAGTCGGCGTGCCGTTCCCCGATGTGCCGCATCTGGTCAACCTCCAGAATCCCGAAACGTCGCTGCATCTGCGTTTCGACATCACGCCCGATATGGGCATGTTCTGGGAACTGCTCGATACGACGATGGCATTCACGGGGTCGCCCTCCCGCGTAACGCTCTCTCCCGACGGACAAGCGGCGGCGTTCATCGGCTACCCAACGTTCAATGGCGCAGCGATCTGGTCAGCCGACAACATCACCGAAATTCCCAATACGGGCGACTCAGAGACCGAATTTGAAGTCGGGGCGATCTTATGGGGCGCTACCGTATGGCAAATCACTCTCCCTTAAACTCCCTTCTCCTAAATGAGAGGGGCAGGGGGTGAGGCTGCAAATGAGACGTTTGCATGACGCTTACCCTACGATCCGCCCCTCGGTCATAAAATCTGTTATAATTAGCGGAGTTGATGTAGTGGTATGTGAAGGAGTTCCTATTATGTGGCGCAAAGCCTTAATCGTCGTTCTGCTCCTATCGTTCTCAATCTTGTTGGTACAACCAGCAGCGGCGCAAAACCCAACCTACATTGCGTATTACTTCAATAACGGCACCCTTGAAGGCAGCCCGGTATTGACTCGCAATGAAACCAGTATCGGTTACAACTGGGGGGAAAGTGCTCCCATTGCTGGATTGAACGTGGACAATTTCTCGATTCGTTGGGCGACGGATGTTTCGCTCACCGCCGGGACGTATCGCTTTTACGCGCTGGCGGACGACAATATCCGCGTGATTTTCAACTTCGGGCTGACTCCGGTCATCGACACCTATGGTTCAGGGGTCGTGGGTCAGTTGGTTACGTCTGATTTGACTGTTCCCTCGAATGGCGTTTATCACATTCAGATCGATTATCGTGAACTGTCGAACAATGCGTTCGCCTATTTCTCGTTTGCCAACCTCGCCAGCAACCCATCGGGACCCGGTTTCCCCGTTCCCGGCACAGGGACAGGCACGGGATCACTGCCTCCGACAGTCGCAACCTCACTGTGGACGGCGCAGTATTACGCCAATGGCGGCTTACTCGGTGATCCGTCGGCTATTTTGACGGAAACCAGCCCATCGCATTCATGGGGACAAAGTGCGCCCCTGCCGAATTTGCCTGCCGATAACTTCTCGGTGCGTTGGTCGAGTGTCCAAACCTTGGGGGCGGGCAACTATACCGTAGCGGCGCGGGCTGATGATGGTGTGCGCGTGTTCGTGAACGGCGTGCTGTTGATCAACCAGTTCGGCGGCGCGACGGGTCAAACCTACACGGCGACGTTGCAGCTTCCAGCGGGTGGGAACACGTTCCAAGTGGAATATAACGACCAAACACTGGACGCTTACATCGAATTCAGCGTGTATTTCACCAGTAATCCCGGCGGCATCCAACCGACTCAAGTGCCGGTACTGACGGGCGCAGTCGCTACCGTAACGGCGTTCCGCCTGAACGTGCGCGACCTGCCCAACTCAACGACCAGCAACGTGATCACGCGGATCAACCGCTTGGAGCAGTATCAAGTGTTGGGACGCACGGCGAACAGCATCTGGTATCAGATTCGCCTCAACAACGGCGCATCGGGTTGGGTATCGGGGCGCTTTGTCAGCATTGCCAACGGGTTCAACATTCCAGTGATCACCCCCGACGGCACGCCTGTTCAGCCCACCGTGACCCCGCCAGCTAATCCCGGCACGGGGATCGTCGTCGGCATTGCGACTCCCTTCACGGTCAACGTCCGCTCAGGTCCCGGCACGCAGTTTGGGCGGGTGGCTCGTATTGTGGCGGGTGGCACGGCACCGGTCATCGGGCGTAACACCGCTAGCCAATGGTATCAGGTTAACTTCAACGGGATCGTCGGTTGGGTGAGCGCACAGTATTTCGTTCTCCCCGCTGGCACGAACGTGAACAGCATCCCGGTCACAGGCTAAATTCAGGACTGAGTCAACAAAAAAGGACGAGTAGTTGCTCGTCCTTTTTTATTGACCAATACCCTACTTTTTCACTGATTGTCCGGCGCGTCCCAGTCTTCAATCACGTCAATTGCCCTCATCAACACAATTCCACCGTCTTCAATTGAAAACCAAATTCTCAATGCCGGGATTTCGACCAAATTTCTTCGGTAAGGTTCAGTTTTGATCACGCGAAGACGTGTTGTGCCGGGAACAACAGGGCATTTCTCTGGCTCGTTAGAAAGAATCCACTCAACACCTATCAACGCTTCATCCATGTGACGTGCAGAGGCAATTGCATTCAGTTGGGCTTCAAACAATTCATCGTAGCGTAGTGTGTATCCTTTAAACATTCCAGCCATGCTGACGAATTAACTCCTGCGCCCGTGCTATATCGTCTTCAGTCACGTTTTGGTCAGAGAGCAGCATCGCCTCATAGGGAATCAATTGTTGGTCTTGAGCTACTTCCCAAGCAATTCCATGAGAAGCCTCACTCACTTCATTGGCTGTTCTCCCCCAATTCATACGGATAATTTCATCAAGCAGGGCGATGTCGCGCGCCCTGAAAATATCCAAATTAGGTTCTGAGGTCGCTACAATACGATTTTCTTCAAAATCATGGACTTTGCGTTTCACAATGACAGCCCGGTTACGATCCACCAAACTTTGAAGTATCAATTTCATACGCTTAAGAACAGGTCCTTTAGACAATTTCATATATTGCCCACCTGTGATCGGTTCACCGTACAGGCGATAAGACATAACGTCAGCGAAGTATAAGATTTTATTGAGCTTCACAGCCCCAAAACGGGGATCGTCAAGGCACTTCTCTGCAATGTAGAGAACTAATTCGCTAATTCGTACATCGCTGTCCAAGTTTGGAAATGAGTAGGTGTAGCGCGTACTATTTTCGTTTGTCATCGTGGCAACCCTACCTAATAAATACTGCATCAAGAACCTATGTTCTAAATGATACCATAAGCACTGATTATGACAATCCATTTTAACATGAATTAGTTTGTATATTTCAGAGGGTTGGGGCAAAATTCAAGCCTATTCTATCCGAGTGAAGGATTTAACCGCGATGGCTGACCCGCAAGCCCTTTCGACCACCCGCCCCGATATGGACATTCATCAGGACGTTCACAACCTCATTCTGCATTACCCGCCGCTTGCGGCTGATCTGCATCAAATTCACATCGTCGTCAGCGATGGCGTTGTCAACGTGTCGGGGCATGTCAAATCGCAGCCAAGCCGCCGCACTCTGATTGACCTGATCCCGACGCTTGAAGGCGTAAAAGGGGTGAACGGCGAGGCGCTCTATGACGAGGACACCCTTCGGCGCGAAGTCGGCAGAGTGATCCCGATAGGCATACAGGTCACCATGCGTTATGGGACGGTCATTTTGACGGGGGGATTTCCCGAAGAGACAACACCCGAAGACTCGTTCGCGCTGCTGACAAAAATTCCCGGCGTGGAAAAGGTCGTGACCCAGTTCTAATCAAGGGGCAGCGGCATAATCGCGGTGGATGCGCGGATCAGCCGGGTCAGGATAGCCGTGATCCGCCACCAGCGTTTGTAGAGGAATTTCTGGCATGGCGTCAAAGCCAAGCATGAGGTTCGCCAGCACAATATCCAACACCAGCAGCAGCCGACCAAAATTGCTGTACTGTCCCTGTAAGGCATTCAACAACACGGCGAAAACTCGCTCACGGGTTTCGGTATCTAAAATGCCGCTTCCGGGAAACGCGCCGCCCCACCCTTCTTGATAGGTGCCAATACGCAGCGTATCGTCGCGCAGATGCATTAACTGTGCGATTGCCCCCTTGCGATCTTGCGCGTCAACCAGCCGTTTGCCCGCTCGATAAGGCAAGTTCGGAATTTGCTGATAAATCTCCCCTGCCGCCGTCAAATCGATCAAGCGGCACAGGGGGTGGGCTGACAGTTCTAAGCCGCTGCTGACCGAGCGCACGCACTGGCGATAATAGCGTTCGCGGTTGCCCTGTCCGGCGCTTTTGTCCAGACGCCATACCAGCGACAGCATATCCCCGAAATCGAGGACGAGCCGAGGGGGATCATTCGGCGCATACGAGCTAATGAGTTGATTGATTCGCGCCTGCTCAAATCGAGACTGCATAGGTTGATCCGGCTTAGGTATACGCTTCCGTGCGGCGATGAGATTTATTCAAGTTGCGATGACGAGCCATCACCTGCCAAACCCTGAGTGCTGCTTCAAGCTGAATCCGTACATCCATTTTGGATTCACCGCGCTGGCGATCAGGGAAATAAATAGGGACTTCCGCCACTTTAAAACCGAGGCGGCACGCCACATATGCCATTTCGACCTGAAACACATATCCATTGGAGCGAACCCGTTCTAGGTCAAGTCCGATCAACGTTTCGCGCCGCCAGATGCGATAGCCCGCCGTCGCATCATACACCGGAATGTTGAGCAAAAAGCGTGTATAAACGCGGTTAGCAAACCAACTCAACAGCTTACGGTAGATGCTCCAGTTTTCATCCACCCCGCCGCCCGGCGCGAAACGTGAGGCGATCACGACATCGTAGCCGCTGTCCAATTTCGTGATCAGGTCATGGATGTATTTCGGTTGGTGCGAAAAATCGGCGTCCATTTGAATGATATAGTCTGCGCCAAGCTGGATCGCCTCTTTGAAACCCGCAATATACGCAGGACCTAAACCGCCTTTTTCAGTACGGTGCAGCACATCAATGCGACCCTGATATTGTTCCGAAAGGGTATCTGCGATTTGTCCTGTGCCATCGGGCGAATTGTCATCGACCACCAGTAGATGCAGATCAAAGGGAAGATTGAGCAGTGCCTCGCTAATTGCGGTGATGTTCTCCGCTTCATTATAGGTGGGGATCACCACCATGACTTTCGGCATGAATATCGTTCCTGTACGCCACTGGGCGTCCTGAATGAAAGCGTCCTGAGTCTAAGGTAACCGAACTTTACGCGCAAGACCAAAAAGGTTCAGCCGCAGGGCAAACGCAGTAACTACTACGCCAATGTCAGATTACAAATTGAGAGGGATTGTGGGAAAATAAGGCGAATGACAACCTGCTGACCCGGACACAAGCAGCCCGCTGGGGACTGCCAATGGAAGCGCTTGCGGGATTACCCGGACGCTTGAGCATGTTTTGGCTGGAATACGGTCGAAGCGCCAGAACGCGGACCCGCGATACTCGTGCCTATGGATTA